>QKJM01001040.1 GCA_003249315.1 Archangium sp. | reverse complement strand
GATCGCCGCGGTGAACAACCCCCGCTACAACGAGTTCCACGGCAGCAACGTCGGCTTCTTCGGCCTCTTCGAGTGCGTCAATGACGCCGGCGTGGCCCTCGCCCTCTTCGAGGCCGCCGCCTCCTGGCTGCGTGCCAAGGGCTTCGCCTCCGTCATCGGCCCGATGAGCTACTCCACCAACTACGAGGTGGGCACGCTGATCGAAGGGTATGACACCCCTCCCGCGGTGTTGATGTCGTACAACCCGCCCTACTACGCCACCCTGATCGAGGCCTGCGGCTTCTCCAAGGCGAAGGATCTCTACGCCTGGGAGCTGTCCTCCTCGGTCGAGCCTCCGGAGAAGGTGGCCCGGGTGGCCGAGAAGATCCGCCAGCGAGAGGGCGTCAACGTGCGCTCGGTGGACATCCGGCAGTTCGACGCCGAGGTCGCCAGGGTGAAGGCCATCTACAACGAGGCCTGGGAGCGCAACTGGGGCTTCGTCCCCATGACGGAGCACGAGTTCGATCACCTGGCGAAGGATCTCAAGCAGATGGTGCGCCCGGAGCTGGCCCTGCTGGCCGAGGTGAAGGGCGAGCCGGTGGCCTTCGCGCTCACCATCCCCGACGCCAACGAGGCGATCAAGGCCGCCAACGGACGGCTCACCCGCTTCGGCCTGCCCATCGGCCTGGTGAAGCTGCTGCTCGCCTCCCGCCGCATCCGCCGGCTGCGCCTCATCCTCCTGGGCACCAAGGAGGGCTACCGGCGCCGCGGCCTGGACGCCATCCTCTACCTCGACACCCTGCGCAAGGCGCGCGAGCTCGGCTACGAGGGCGGGGAGATCTCCTGGACGCTCGAGGACAACCACCTCGTCAACCGGGCGATCGAGTCCATGGGCGGCCAGCGCTCCAAGACGTATCGCGTCTACGAAAAGCCCCTGTAACCAGGAGGAGGCCCCGTGCGCATCCTGCTCACCGGAGGAACCGGGTTCATCGGCAAACACCTCGCGCGGCGGCTCGTCGAGCGCGGGGACACCCTCGTGGCGCTCGTGCGCCGCACCTCCCAGCGAGGCCCCCTGGAGGCGCTCGGCGCCCGCTTCGTGGAGGGCGAGCTCACCAGCGGACAGGGGCTCACCGAGGCCGTGCGGGACGTGGACTGCGTGCTGCACCTGGCCGGCGTCACCAAGGCCCGCGAGCCCGAGGGCTACTTCCAGGGCAACGCCGAGGGCACCCGCAACCTCATGGCGGCCCTCGCCGAGCAGCCGAAGCCTCCGCGCCTGGTCTTCTGCTCCTCCATCGCCGCCGCCGGGCCCTCCACCGTCGAGCGGCCCCGGCGCGAGGAGGATCCGCCCTCCCCCATCTCCCTCTACGGCCGCAGCAAGCTGGGCGCGGAGCTCGCGGTGCGCGACTTCGCGGATCGCGTCCCCGCCCTCATCATCCGGCCTCCCATCGTCTACGGGCCGGGGGATCAGGAGTTCCTCCCCTCCCTGCTGCCCATGGCCCGGCTCGGCCTGGCACTCAAGAGCGGCTTCGGCACCAAGCGCTACTCGCTCATCCACGTGGATGACCTGTGTGACGTCCTGCTCGCCGCCACCGAGCGCGGGGCGACGCTGAGCGCGGAGGAGCCCTCCCGAGGCGTGTACACCGTGTCCGATGGGCTGGAGCACCGCTGGGAGGACGTGTGCGAGGCGCTCGCCACGGCGCTCGGCCGCGGCCGGCCCCAGGTGCTCCCCGTCCCCGAGGCCGTCAGCTACGTGGTGGGGATCGGCTCGGAGCTCGTCGCCCGCGTCCGCGGCACCATCCCCATCCTCAACCGAGACAAGGTCCGGGAGATGATGTGCCCCGCGTGGACCTGCTCCACCGAGCGCGCCGCGCGGGAGCTGGGGTTCGTTCCTCGAGTGTCCCTGCTCCAGGGTTTCCAGAGCGCCCTGCGCGAGCTGCACCCGGCCCGCTGATCATCCACGCCACGACGCTGCCTGAATGATCTGCTTGGTACACGGCCCGTGCATGTGCAGAATCCGCGCCCGCCAGTTCATCCGGGGGCGCTCCGCCCCCTTCGTTTCCCGAGGAGCCATATGGCGTACACCGAACGCGTCCAGCAGATCCTCTCGTGGTACCCGTCCGACAACCCGGGCACGCTGACCAACCTGGCCCGGCTGCTCAACTCCGGTACCCTCGCCGGCACCGGCAAGCTGGTCATCCTCCCGGTGGATCAGGGCTTCGAGCACGGCCCGGCGCGATCCTTCGCCCCCAACCCCGCCGGGTATGATCCGGACTACCACATCCAGCTCGCCATCGACTCGGGCTGCAACGCCTACGCCGCGCCCCTCGGCTTCCTGGAGTCCGTGGCCGGCAAGTTCGCGGGGGAGATCCCCCTCATCCTCAAGCTCAACAACTCCGACACCCTCGCCAAGCCCGAGTACCCCATCTCCGCCGTCACTGCCTCGGTGAAGGATGCGGTGCGCCTGGGGTGTGTGGCCGTCGGCTACACCATCTACCCGGGCTCCGGCGCGCGCAACGAGCAGTACCAGGCCCTGCGCGAGATCATCGCCGAGGCCAAGGAGCATGGCCTGCCCACGGTGCTGTGGGCCTACCCGCGCGGCAGCATCTCCAAGGACGGAGAGACGGCCATCGACGTGGTGTCCTACGCGGCACAGATCAGCGCCCAGCTCGGCGCCCACATCATCAAGGTGAAGCCGCCCAAGGACTTCCTCGAGCAGGCCGAGGCCAAGAAGGTCTACGAGAAGTTCAACATCCCCATCAAGACGCTCTCGGAGCGGATCAGCGATGTGGTGAAATCCGCCTTCAACGGAAAGCGCATCGTCATCTTCTCCGGTGGCGAGGCCAAGGGCACCGAGGCGCTGATGGAGGAGATCCGGCAGATCAACGCCGGTGGCGGCTTCGGCTCCATCATGGGCCGCAACGCCTTCCAGCGTCCGCATGACGAGGCCGTCAAGCTCCTCCAGGACATCATGAACATCTATAAGGGCGGAAAGTAGGACGACTACCTACTTCTCTCCACCCATCTACGGCCGGTTCTCCCTTTGGAGACCGGCCGTTTTTTTGTGCCACAAGAAAATTGGCGCCGGGTGAAAACGTACACATGGGTATGATTCGACCCATTCGTCTCATTTCCGGAGGAATGCCCTTCCAAATTACCCAAGGAGGCCATATTTCTACCCTATAGGCATTTGCCTGTAGAAAGTTTCTCTGGTATTAAAATTTAAAAGAAACACCGATGGGGTTTCCCCGACCCCCCTCTCGAAGCAGCCCTCTGGAGGTTCGCCATGCTGACGTTGGTTTCCGCAGTGCAGGATGCGATGCCGTCGCGTGGAACACCCACCACCACGACGGAGCGTCCTCAGGCGGTCCGGCCGGTGGATCAGACGCAGCAGACGGTGACGGCTCCGGTGGACTTCCGGACGTGGGCGAAGCAGGTGCAGTACCGGGCGCAGCAGGAGCTGCACGACATGCTGCTGCTGGAGGACGAGCAGCAGATGGATCCGAGCTGGAGCAAGGCGCTGGAGCAGGTGCGCAGCTACAGCCTTCGGCCCTCCAAGCGGATCCGTCCGGGACTGGTGCTGGCGGGCTACGCATTTGCCCGGGGTGACGCGGCGGCGCCGGACGGCGTGTGGAAGTTCGCGGCGGCCACGGAGCTACTGCACACCTTCATGCTGATCCACGACGACGTGGCGGATCAGGCGGACACACGACGTGGAGGCACCGCGCTCCACAAGCTGCTGGGTGAGGGCCACCTGGGCGAGAACCTGGCGATCGTGGTGGGCGATCACCTCTACAGCCGCTCGCTGGAGGAGATGCTGGGTTGTGGCCTGCCGAACGCGGGCAAGGCCACGCGCTACTTCCTGAAGGTGTGCCGGCACACCGCGGTGGGGCAGTACATGGACATCCGCCTGCCGCACCAGCCGCTGGCGGAGCTGAGCGTCTTCCAGTCGCGTCGCGTGGCCTTCCTGAAGACGGCGCTCTACGGCTTCACCGCCCCGCTGGTGTGTGGTGCGCAGCTCGCCGGGGCGGACGCGGAGCTGATCAAGAAGCTGGAGCGCTTCGGCCGGTGCGTGGGCACCGCCTACCAGCTCCGGGATGACCTGCTCGGGCTGTACGGGCAGTCCTCCGTGGTGGGCAAGCCGACCGACTCGGACCTGGCCCAGGGCAAGCGCACCTTCGCGCTGCTGGCCGCCTACCGCCGCGCTCCCCAGGAGGTGCGTGAGGAACTCGAGGCCCTCGCCGCCCCGGGCCCCAAGGACGAGGCCATGCTGCAGCGCGCGCGGGATCTCGTGGAGCAGTATGGCGGTCGCGCCGCCACCGAGCGCATCATCGAGCGCGCCACCCGCTCCGCCGCGCGCATTCTCGACACCCTCCCCGAGGGCGGCGGCCTGAAGGCCCTCCTCCATGATCTCCTGCAGATGCTGATGATCCGCGAGGCGTAAGCCCCTCGCCGGAGCGACGCACCTGGAGGCACCCGGCCCCCGCGCGGAGCCGGGAGAAGATGGCCGGAAAATCAGAAGGCCCGCCGGGAGCTTCCCCGACGGGCCTTCTTCATTGTGGAGCTAATCGGGATCGAACCGATGACCTCTTGAATGCCATTCAAGCGCTCTCCCAGCTGAGCTATAGCCCCACAACGTCTCCGTCCGCCCTCTGGGTGGGGGCTGACGTCGAAAACGGCGCCCTTCTACAACGACTCTCCGGGGGACGCTACTCCCGAATGAGGCCCCTCAACGTTTTTTTTGCTGCATCCGCTGAGCCGTCTCCGCCCCCTCCTGGAGGAGATCGGAGATCTCCCGGGCCTGGGACTCGGCCTTCTGCTCGGCCTGCCGCACGGCCTCGAGGGCGGGGGCGAGCGAAGCGGGGAGCTCCAGACGGCCCTTCTGCACCTGACGCCAGACGGCCTCGCCCAGCTCGCGCAGGGCGCGCTCCTTGTCCCGCTGGGAGAAGTCGAGCTGCGTCTTGGCACGAGCCAGTTCGGCATGGCGCTCCACGGACTTGCGGAGCTGGTTCATCTGAGCCTGGGCGGTCTGGAAGGCCTCGGTGATCTGCTTGAAGGCCTGGGACTGCTTGGGATCGGCGGCCAAGGGAGCAACCTCTCGGAAAAAGGACGGATTCCTGCGTAACGTGGGCCCTCGGGAACTGTCAACCTCAGGCCTCCCGGCGCATGCGGGCGGCGAAGAAGCCCCCGCCGGGCACGCGGGGAGGAAGGGCGCGGAGGAAGGGGCCGTCACACAGCACGGCGGCCCGCTCGGGGCCGAAGAGAGGGGCCAGCGGCTCCACGGAGAAGCCCTGCACCCGGGCCAGGAACTCGCGAACCACCTCGTCGTTCTCCTCGGGCAGCAGCGAGCAGGTGGCGTACACCACCAGCCCGCCGGGCTTCACCTGGCCAGCCACCTCCTCCAGGAGCGCCACCTGGGTGGCGTGGAACTCCTCCACCTTCCGGGCCGTCAGCTTCCACTTCTGATCCGGCTCCCGCCCCAGCGAGCCCGTGCCGCTGCAGGGCGCGTCCACCAGCACCACGTCCGCCCGCTCCACGGGCAGCGGATGAGGGAAGGACACGTGGCGCAGGCTGAGCTCGCGCACCCGCTCGCGGGCCTGGGCCAGCCGCCGCCGGGAGCGATCACCCGCCAGCACCCTCCCCCGCGCCCCCACCTCGTCCGCCAGCGCGAGCGTCTTGCCGCCCGCCCCCGCGCACACGTCCGCCACCGTCAGCCCCTCGAGCGAGCCTCCCAGCGGCCGGCAGGCCTCGACGATGAGCTGGCTGCCCACGTCCTGCACCTGGAGTCGGCCGGACTTCATCACCCGCGTCTCGAAGACACGGTGGCTGGCCTCGGAGATCTGCACCGCGTCCGGGGCCACGGCCACAGGCTCCGCGGCCACGCCCTCCTCGGCCAGCCGGGCCAGCACCTCGTCCCGGGAGCCGGAGGGGCGCACGCGGAAGTGCAGCGTCGGCTCCTCGTCCAGCGCGGCCAGCAGCGCCTCCAGCACCGGCTCCGGGTGCAGCTCGGCCAGCCGCTGTATCAACCAGTTGGGGAAGGAGTAGCGCGTGGCCAGCCACTCCCACCGGCTCGAAGGCCCCTGCAGCTCCGGAAGCGGCGTCTCGGCCACCTGCTGGAGCAGCTCGTCCTTCACCGTGCGGGGCCGCAGCGGACCGGGCAGCCTCACCTCGGGGCCGATCCGCCCCCACTCCGCTCCGCAGAAGAGGCGCCGCCAGAGGACGTAGCGCACCAACGCCTGATCCTCCAGCAGGCCGATCCTGCTCGGCGGATGGCCCAGGGTGCGCGAGGCGAGATCCAACAGCCGCATGTGCCGGGACAGCTCGCGCACGGCGAGGGCGGTGAAGCGCCGCTCCTGACCGCCCAGACTCCCTGCCTCACGCAGGGCCTGGGCCAGGGACGCCTTGAGAGGCTCCCCCTTGAGGATCGACAGATGAGCCTCGAGCGCGGCCGTCGCCGCGCGACGTGATGGACGCCCGAGCTGCTCGGAGGACAGGAAACTAGAAGGCCAGAGTGTCGTCACGCTCGAAAGGCTGGGAGCCCCGCTATCCCTGGAGCGCCAGCAGGAGGGCCAGGCTCCCTTCGCGAGTGCTCGCCTCGCGAGGCCCGGCCGCCAGATAGAAGAATTGAGGCCCGACGCGCCGCTCCCCCTCCACCACCAGCTCCCCTTCCAGGAGCAGCACCCCGGTACGTCCACCATGCATCTGAAGGGGGAAACCCGTCCCCGGCGCCAGCCGAACCCAGGAGGCCCGTCCCGGCTCCGCCTCCGCCACCCGAACCCCCTCGCTCACCTCCACCCACCCCTCCGCCGGCGGCTTCCCACGCGCCGCCCATAACGCCTCCACCTCCCGGCGCAGCCCGAGAAAGCGCTCCACCAGGGCCACCACGTCGTCGATCTGGAAGGGCTTGGCCAGCACCGCGTCCGGCTCGAAGGGCCCCAACGCCCGCCGCACTTCCTCGGAGGTGGCCGCGCTGACGAGCGCCACCGGCTGCAGCCGACGCCTCGCGGCCTCGACGATGACGCGCCCGCCATCCCCGCTCTGGCCGATCCGAAGATCGGTGAGCACCAGATCGAACACGTCCTCCTTCAGGGCCACCAGGGCCTGGGAGACGCTGCCCACCTCTCGCACCTCGGCCATGTCGGAGATGAGCTCCCCCATCCCCTCCCGCAGACTGGCGTCGTCCTCCACCAGCAGAACCTTCATCGAGACCCCCTACCGGCCGGTACGTGCTTGACGAAAGCCCCTGGGAGCACCCCCCTGCCCGCCGGGTAAAACTCCATGGGAATGGCCCTCCCCGGACTCGAACCGGGACGCGGGGTCAGCCGCAGCGGATTTTGAGTCCGCCTCGTCTACCAATTTCGACAGAGGGCCCCTTGGGGTTGGAACAGGCGAACGTATACCGCGATGCCGCGCAGAACGCATCCGAAGATTGAAGTCCCCCACGTCGATCGCTAAAGGGGCGCCATGTACAACCTTCTCATCGCCTTGGGTGTGGGTGTGGCCATTACCCTGGGTGTCAAGCTCTTCGACTTCTCCCTCTGGGCTGGCCTGGTCCCCGGCACCCTCGCCTTCCTCGGCACCTACTTCGTGCTCGCCCGCCGCACCGGCCAGCAGCTCCAGGGACTGATGGGCACCGTCCAGAAGGAGCTCCAGGGGCAGCCGACCAGCCAGAAGGAGGCCACGGCACGCGTGGAGCGGGCCATCAAGATGCTGGAGGGGGGCCTCGTCTTCGAGAAGTGGCAGTTCATGGTGGGCCCGGAGATCCACGCGCAGATCGGCATGCTGAAGTACATGACCAAGGATCTGGACGGGGCGAAGGCGCACTTCGACAAGGCCGGTCCGCGCAACTACATGGCCAAGGCCATGGAGGGAGCCCTCCACTACCAGCGCAAGGACTTCACGGCGATGAAGAAGGCCTTCGATGCCGCCATCGTCTCCGGGAAGAAGGAGCCGGTGGTGTGGGCGGTGTACGCCTGGTGCCTCATACAGAACAAGGAGAAGGACGAGGCCCTGCGGCTGCTGGCCCGTGGAGTGGAGAACAACCCCTCCGACGAGCGGCTGAAGAACAGCCTCCAGGCGCTGCAGAACGACAAGCGGCTGAAGATGAAGCCGTACGAGCCCATGTGGTGGCAGTTCGGGCTCGAGCCGCCTCCTCCCCAGATGATGGGCGGAGGCCGCCGCTTTCAGTTCAGCCCCCGACGCTGAGCCCCCCTCCCGGGAATTCCTACTGGAGCGCACCCCGGGAGCGCTGCAACTCTTGCTTTGTCGCCGGCCCCTCCTTCCCCGAGGGTGCTGCAAGTCCGCGAAATGACTCCCTCCGTCCCTCCGACCCGGGGGCACGGCCCTTGCTCTGGTAGCAGGCGTGCGTCCGGGACGCTGGAGCCCGGGAGCAAGGAGCGCGCGGACTTGGCAGCCGGAGGTCTCGGGTGAAGGTAGGGAAGGAAGAGGGGTACGATCCGTGGGTGGCGGCGAGGGATGGGCGCTGGGAGTACCCCCGCGGGCGTGGCACTCGAGACTTTCGGCCTGCCATTTCGTGGCGGGAGCTGGCAGCGGAGCGGAGCATGGATCTGCCGACCCGGGAGAGCCTGGTGGAGCTGCTCTCCTCTCGCTTCGAGGTGATGGGGGCGGGCGACGGCACCGAGGCCCTGGCGCTGGCCCGGGAGTGTGAGCCGGATCTCATCCTCCTGGATCGCTTCCTGCGCGATCAGGACGGGCTGACGCTGCTGGAGGAGCTGCAGGGAGACCCGGCGACCGAGTCCGTGCCCGTCATCTTCCTGACGGGGGATACGGACGAGGCCACGCTGGAGCAGTGCCTGGAGCGAGGGGCGATGGACTTCGTCCACAAGCCGGCGAAGCCGCGCGAGCTGGTGGCGCGGATCGACCGGGCCCTGCGCCAGAGCGAGCAGCAGCACCGGCTGCAGGTGCTGGCCCAGACGGATGCGCTCACCGGGCTGGCCAACTTCCGAGCGTTGACAGTGCGACTGGACGAGGAGTTCAAACGCTCCACCCGCTACCAGTATCCGTTGTCCGTGGTGATCATCGATCTGGACCACCTCAAGGCAATCAACGACGGCATGGGGCATGACGTGGGCAACCGGGCGATCCTCGCATTGGCCAGTCACCTGAGAGACAACCTGCGAGAGGTGGACTTCGCGGCGCGCTTCGGGGGCGATGAGTTCGTCGCGCTGCTCCCCCACCAGACGGCCGGAGAGGCGTCGGTGTTCGCCGAGCGGATCCGCGAAGGACTGCGCACCGTGGCGGTGGTGAGGGCGGATGGAAGGCCAGCCCCCTTCGGGTTGAGCGTGAGCGTAGGGATTGCCGACCACTCGCCGCTGCATCCGAAGGAGGGCACGGAGGCGCTGCTGAAGGCGGCGGATGCGGCGCTCTACGAGGCGAAGCGGGAGGGGAGGGATCGGGTGGTGGTGTACGGGGAGCCGGAGTTTCCAACCCCCAGGACACAACGATACTGAGGAACGAGAGAACCGATGGACGGCGAGGGGGCGCTGATGAGTGGCAGCAGGCTGGCGAGTGGTTCGAGAGTGGCCATCATCGGAGGAGGCATCGCCGGAGCGGGAATGGCGGCCTCCCTGCTGTTCAACGGGCGTGCCCGGGGCAGCGCGTTGGACGTCCGGGTGTACGAACGCGGAGACGAACCGGATCGGATTGCCCCACCGGCGGTGCTGACGGCCGAGTGTCGCTCGCGACTGGCGGCGCTGGGGTGTCGGGTCCCCCCGGAATGGAGGGCGCACGAGCTGCGCGGGGTGGAGATCCTCGCCGGAGGAAACCGGGAGGTGGTGCCGGCATCCCCCGGAGGGCTGTGGGTGGTGGATGGGTGGCCCCACGGCCAGGGAGGGATGGCGCTGGTGCGCGAGGTGCTGGTGGGAGCGGCCACGGCGCAGGGGGCACGATTCATTCCCCGGCGGGTGGAGCGGGTGGAGAACCAGCCGGCCTCACCGGACGCCCCGGCGGCGGTGCGCAAGAATGGTCCGCTGGTGGTGAGGGCCCAGGGCAGCGGAGAGCGCTTCCACGCGGTGGCGCTGGCGACGGGCTCGAGCCCCTCGCTGGGGGAGTGCTTCTTCGAGGGCTTCCGGCCCGCGCCCACGGTGGCGGCGGTGCAGGCCCGGCTGCGACACGCCTCGCCCCGACTGGTGATGGCTCCGGTCGCCCGACTGTGGCTGGCTCCGCTGCCCACGGTGGACGGCTTGTTGCTGCTGCCTGGAACGCACTCGGTGTACGCGCTGGCCTTCGGGCCCGCGGTGACACCAGCGGACCTGTGCCAGTCGCTGATGATGGCGGCGCGCGACGGGCTGGTGGAGGAAGGCTTCGAGCTGATGGGATTGGAGACGACGCGGCTGCCCTTCGGTCCGGGGCGGACGCTGGTGTCCCCCGGGCAGATCGCGGTGGGCACGGCGGCCTTCGGCCACCCGTTGCAGCTCGGGCTTTCGGAGACGCTGGCCTCGAGCAGCCGCGCGGCGGTGTCGCTGCTGGATGCGGGGCTGGAGGCCTCGGCGCTGGAGCGGCGATACGTGCGCGAGGGCATCGCCGAGCTTCTGGAGGACTCGGCCGCGGGTGCGCGCAGCCTGGCCTGGCTGCGCCGGGCGGGCGCACGAGCCCCGCGAGCCTTCGTGACGGCGCGCGGCCGAGGGACGACCACCGGGCAGGGCTCCAATGGCGTGCTGGGACTGGCCACGCCCACTCCGATGGCGCTCCTGGGCTCGGCGCGCTGGGCGGGCCTCCGGGAACTGCTGTCCTCGTGGATGCGGACGACGATGGAGCCGATGCCGGCAACCATCCCTTCGCTGGAGCCGGACCTCTACTACATCGTGGATGACGATCCGGACGCGCGGGAGGCGATGACACAGTTGCTGGAGTCCACGGGGGCACGGGTGGTGGCCTTCGCGGACGAGCTGGCGCTCTTCTGCGCGGTGGCACGCAGGCCGCCGACGGCCATCCTGCTGGACGTGGTGCTGCACTGGGTGGACGGGCTCCGGCTGTGCGAGGGACTGAAGCAGCACCCGCTGACGAGGGACACGCGGGTGGTGGTGATGAGCGGGCTGAACCGTCCGCACGTCCGCCAGCGAGCGCTGGATGCGGGAGCGGAGGCCTTCCTGCCCAAGCCGGTGGACGCGGAGAAGTTGCTACGGCTGCTCATGGGAACGGGAAACGACACCTACGAGAAGCCAAGAACCCACCGCGAGCCCACCGTGTATGCCCCCTCTCCCTCTGGGAGAGGGCTGGGGTGAGGGATTACGGGGAAGCACTCCCCGCCTGTAGCACCTCATAATAAGGGGGCTCGAGGAACACGGCCCCCGGCTCCTTGCGGAACCACGTGAGCTGCCGCTTCGCATAGCGGCGCGTCTCCTGGGCGGCGAGGCGCTCGGCCTCCTCCAGGGAGAGCTGTCCCATCACCGCGGCCCGGGCCTGTGCATACCCGACGCTGCGCATGGGGGCGGCGTTCCCGTAGCCCCGGGCGATCAACTCCCTCACCTCCTCCACCAGCCCGTGCCGGAACATGGCGGCGGTGCGCGCGTCGATGCGGCGGTACAGCTCCTCGCGTGGAGGAAAGAGCACGTACATCCGGAAGGGATACCGGTTCTCGGTGAAGGCGTGCTCGCGACGGAACACCGAGGCCGGCTTTCCGGTCTGCGCGTGGATCTCCAGCGCGCGGATGGTGCGCAGCAGATCCTGCGGGGGCAGCTTCGCGGCGGTCTCCGGATCCACCTCGGCGAGCTTGCGGTGTACGGTCTCGCGGCCCTCGGCGGCGGCGAGCGCCTCCAGCTCGGCGCGCAGCGCGGGGTCCGCCCCCGGAGCCTCCACCAGCCCGTGCAGGAGGATGCGGAGATACATCCCCGTCCCGCCCACCACGAAGACGGGTCGCCCTCGGGAGGAGATGTCGGCGATCGCCGCGTCCGCGAGGCGCTGGTACTCGGCCGCGGAGAACGGCTCGAGCGGATCCACCACGGACACGAGGTGGTGCGGCACGGCGGCCAGCTCCTCGGGCGAGGGCTTCGCCGTGCCGATGTCGAAGTACTCGTACACCTGCTGAGAGTCGGCGCTGACGATCTCCCCACCCGCGCGTCGGGCGAGCTCCACGGCGACAGCGGTCTTTCCGGAGGCCGTGGGCCCGGCGATGACGGTGAGGAGGGGCTTCATCCGCGTTCCAGCCCCGCTCGTATCACATCCGCGGCGGAGGGCTCCCGGGCGAAGATGAGCCGAACGGTCTGGTTGTCAGACAGGATGCGGCTCGACGCGCGCAGCAGGTGGTGGCGCCCGGCGGCGGAGGACTCGGGGAGGAGCGCGTTGAGCAGCAGCACCCGGGCCACCTCCCCTGCCCCCAGCGGCTCCCAGTGGGACGTCTCGGCCCAGCCCAGCAGGCCCACCACGCGCAGCCCGGCCTCGCGAGGCACCCCCACATTCCACGGCGTCCCGGCCGCACGCCACCCTCCCTCCTCCGGCCACACCGCCACCAACTCGTCCGCCAGCACCGTGCCGCCCGCCCGGGCCCACAGCGCCCCCAGCGTGCTCTTCCCCGCCCCGGAAGGTCCGGTCCACAGCGCCGCGCGGCCGAGGTGCTCCACCGCCACTCCATGCACCAGCAGGCCCCCACACCGCGCCAGGTGCCCCGCGAGCATCACCTTCAACACCGTGTCCACCGGGAAGCGACCCTCGCCCGTCACCGTGGCCCCCTCCCCCTTCGGGTCGATGTCCGCGCCGTAGTCCTCCCCCTCCAACCGCAAGCCACCTCCTGGCACGGGACGAGGCTCTGGAAAGGTCCGCACTCCGGGCGCCGGCCGGAACACCTCCGGACGCAGCACCCGCACCCGGGCTTGGGCCGGCCCGGAGGTTCCGAAAGCCGCGTACGTACGCGCCACCCATGCCCCGAGTACCGGATCCTCGAACTCGAGCTCCACCGTCCAGCCCGCGAGGGAGAGCGTCACCACGGAGGCAGGACCCTCCTCACGGAATCTCCTCGCACGAGCCCGGAATCGGGCAACTGTAGTCCCCGGACACCTGCGCGAGCGCGACGAAGGGCTGCTCCCAGAGCACGGTGGGAGGCTCGTAGGGGCGCGCACGAACGACCGGGACCGAGGCCGGCAAGGCGGGCTCGGTCGGCGGTCCAACGGGGGCGGTGGTGCGTTCGTGCTTCATCACGGGCGATCCAGGAGACTCAGGGGAAGGGCACCGGGAAGGCGCAGATGCGGCCGTCCTGGGTGCCCACGTGGAGGCGACCCACGGTCCTGTCCACGGTGGGAGTACCGATGGCCAGAGAGCCAGGAAGGGAGAGCTGCCTGCCGTCCACGCCGGTGGAGGCATCCAGCTCGTGCAACAGCTCGTCCTTGCCGCCGACGTAGAGGCGCTGCACGCCGCTGGAGTCCGTGTGCGAGAAGGTGCCCGAGGGACTCGGGATGGGGGTGGACCAGACGCGCGCCACCGAGGTGCCCCCCGCGTCCGTCGTCACGGACCAGCGCTCCACCCTGCCCTCCGCATCCGAGGCTCCGAGGATGCTCACCACGAAGCCGCCTCCCGTCACCTGCCGGGCGTACTGGGAGAACGCGGGCACCGAGGCCGAGGGCCGCGAGGCCACCTGTGCGCTCCAGGAGACGGTCATCCCCGCGAGATCCACCGCGTGGATCCAACCGTCGCTGCTCGTCACGAACGCGGCCGACGCGCCATAGCGGACGATGCCGAAGTCGATGTCTCCGAGGGACAGCCGGGCCAGCTCGGCGCCGGAGAGGCTGTCCAGCACGCGCAGCGAGGCCAGGGAGCCTCCATTGGAGCGAGCACCCACGAAGAGGCGGTTGTTGACGTAGTCCACCAGCATGCCCCCGCTGACCATGCCGAGATCACCCGGGGCGTACGTCCACACCGGAGCACCGGAGCCCGCGTCGAGCGCCACCACCTTGTTGTCGGTGCCGGTGCTCAGCCGGGTGGCGAAGAAGGCGAGATCCCTCCCTGGGTGGGCGGCCTGGTAGGCGGCATTGGCGTAGTCGTAGAGCTGCACCACGGGGAAGGACTGGATGGTGCCGATCGACACGCCGCCATTGCCCCTCCAGAGCACTTCGCCAGTGTCGGCGCGAATGGCGTAGGTGTGACCGGCCTGATCGCCGGTGAGGATGTACTGCCCGGGCAGGCCATGCAGGGGGACGATGGGGAAGCGGCTCTGCACGGCCCCCTGGAGCTGAACGGGCCGCCAGCGCTCGTGACCATCGAAGCTGGGGGGATTGGCGGTATCCGTCAGGTTGGCCGTCACCCGGCCCGAGGTGTTGGAGCTGAAGATGCCCACGCCCAGCTCGGTGATGGGCTGCTGCACGGTGGAGAAGCCCACGCTGTAGCACCACAGGGGCTCGCCGGGTCCGCGGCCGGTGGGAAGGGACTTCAACCCGGAGGACAGCGGCGCGTTGCCGGGCGAGTACCGGTACAGCCCGTCATGGTTGAAGACGCGGTAGTGGTACGCGGTGCCGTTGGCCAGCCCGGTGTCCACGAAGGACGAAGCCACGCTCAGCTCGTCCGAGTACACCACCGTCGCGTTGCCGAGCGCCTCCCCTGCCCCGTACTTCCGACCCGGCTCGGGCGAGGTGTCGGGAGCGGCCCCCACGGCGCGCAACACGAGCACGCCGTCGTGATCGGACGGGTTGCTCCACAGGAGCGTATTGCGGTTGGGACCGGAGACGGCCACCAGGCCCTCCACCTCGGGCAGCACGCGGTTGACGAAGAGGGTGACGGGCGCGTCCACCCGGAGGGTGTTGGTGGTACCGCCATCCACCTGCGTCAGCTCCATCTGGTGGGTGAAGGCGGTGTCACTGACGACAGCGCCGATGGACGCGTAGTCGAGCGAGAACGTCTTCTGCATCCCCGAGGTGAGGCCGGGCTGCCCGCTGGGGGCCGTCCACACGTAGCCGCCCTTGACGGTGCTCGTGCTCCACCCGCTGCCATCGCTGGCGAAGGGCGTCCCCGAGGCCTTGAAGAAGGTCGCATCCGGCGCGAGCAGCTTCACGGTGCGAATCTCCACCGAGCCGCCATTGTAGAGGGTGTAGTGGATCGTCTTGTTGGTGGCGCCGGAGATGAACGAGGCGGGTTCGATCGCCAGCCGGTGCTCGACGATGCGCCCCTGCGCCGAGGCAACCTGGCTGGTGGAAAGAAGCGCGCCGTCTCTGACGGCATCGGCCTGGCCCTGGAACTGGAAGGTGGTGCCGATGGCCCCATCCACCCGGTACTTCCAGTAGAAGCTGACGGAGGAACCCGGACTGAGCGACGAGACGCTCGCGGGAGTGGGGCCGCTGAGCAGCGAGGGCGTGGCCGTCCCCACGAAGGCGGGAACACGGGGCCGCACATCGCGATAGGTCGTCCTGGAGGGGTTGGTGACCACCAGGCGCACCGTCACCGTGTCGCCCGAGGCGGTGGCGAGCGGGAGCGCGTCGATGAGCGCGGGGAAGCTGCTCACGTCCACCTGGGACGAGACCGTGGGCGGGGTGCTCACCGTGCCATTGCTCGCGGAGGCCTCGAAGAAGGAAGTGCCCTCCTGGGTGGCCTGGAGCTGACCGGAGAAGGCCCCCGTGGCCCCGGGCGCCAGGGTGAGCGAGGCCGGCGCGAAGAGCTGCACCACCTGGTCGAAGGCCGCGCTGCCCACCACCACCGGGCCACCCAGGGTGATGTTGGCCTGCGTCTGCAGCGAGCGATTCACCACCACCAACCGCACCGAGACGTTGCCCCCGACCTGGAGCGTGCGCGGCTGCACCTCGAGGCTCGCGGACAGGCCCACGCGCCTCCAGTTCGCCTGCGTCGGGTCCCCCGAGAAAACGACCCCCGAACATGCGTCCCACGCCGAGCTCGACTTCTTGGTGTTGGTGTTGCCTCCCACCAACGTGTCGGTGACGTCCGCGTTGGCCGCCATTCCCACAACCCGGAACGTGAACCGGGCGGAGGCCCCCGGCGCGATCCCCACCGGAGCCCCACCACAACCCCCGCTCGCCGTGAAGGTGATGCGGCGCTCCTTGCGATCGATCGTGCTCACGCCCCACCCCACCGGCGCGTCTCCGCCGTCGATGTCGTAGGAGGCCCCATCGACCGCCAGGACGAGCTCATTGATGTGGCGGGTGCTGGTGGAGGCGTTGCGCACCTCGAAGACGAGCGAGGAGATCTCCCCCATCACCGCGGTGCCTTCGACTCGGGAGACGCTCCAGGCGTCCTGGGCCAGCACGGCGGAGGGGAGCAGCCACAGCAGGAGGGCAAGTAGGAGTCGTACACCCATGGCTCAGCGCTCCAGGGTGAAGGTGGAAGAAGCCAGGGGCTCCCCATCGAGGAAGAAGCGCACCTCCCAGGTACCGCTCAGGCCGTGTACCGGGATGTGGGTGCCCGCCACCGGCAGGTGGAAGTCGAGCTCGCGCTCCTCGGTGGGCACGGTCGTCACGGAGACGGTGCGTCGCTCGTAGGCCACGGGGCCGGGGGCGAGGAACTCCACGTCCACCATCGCCGAGCCGCTGATCCCACTCACCCGCAGCCGCGCCACCACCTCCGTCACCTCGGTGAGGCCGCGCGCCCCCTCGGGCACATAGAGGACGTCCGCCGAGCCGACGCGGGGAGGCAGCGGCGGCGTGGCCTGAACCGGCGGGGAGATGCCATTCCACCCTTCCTCCGTCCAGGCCGCGGGGATCGCGGAGAGACCTTGATCGCAGCCGGACAGCCCGGCCAGCAGCAGCACCACCGCCGACGCCTTCGCTCTCATGACCGAACCTCCTCGTCCACCAGCCCGTGGGCGACGAGCCGCTCGAGGAAGCGCAGGCCGTCCGCCAGCACCCGCTCCGCTTCCACGCCGTACTCGCCCGCCACCACGGTGGCGATGTCACTCGCGCTGCGCTTCCCGTCGCACAGCTCCCAGATGCGGGCCGCGGTGTCGTTGAGGCCGCGCAGCATGCGCCCCTCCGCGTCCAGCACCACGAAGTCCTCGCCGAAGCGCTGGCCGTCCGTACCCTCGCGCCTGAGGGGGATGCTGTCCGCGCGGAAGCTCATGCGGAACTCCTCCCCGTCAGCCGCAGCAGCGCCGCCAGCCCGCGCTTCACCGCCACGCGCCAGCGACCCGCCCATCGCGGCCCGCGATCCCAGGCGCCCGGTGGCAGCACCACCCCTCCCCTCCTCACCCACCGCACCCGCCCGAGCAACCGCGCGCGTGGCAGCGGAGGATCCTCTCGCGGCGTGTTGTCCCCGCGCAGCACGCAGGTGCTCCCGTCGCTGAGCCGCACCCGATGCACCACCAGCGCATAGGCAAAGCGCGCCACCACGATCTCACCCGGCCTCGGCGCCTCCTCCAGTGGCTCCACGCCCGCCACGTCCCCAGAACGCAACGAGGGCCACATGCTGTCCCCTTTTATCGGAATCCAGCACAGGCCCTCGGTGTGCTCCGCGTATGTCCAGTCCCGTGGCATGACTGGAGCAGGATTGTAACTTCATCCCCGGAACACGCCAAAACCGATGGACGCGCCAGAGGTTGGCGGCGCTACCCCTTGATGAAGGCCATGATGCCGGCATGGCCCATGGCGCGTGCCTCCGCCTGGGCATCGGTGAGCGCGCCACCGAGCAGAATCCAGTTGAGGACCCGGCCGAGCAGCTTCCAGTCCTCGGGGAGCAACGGATCCTCGGAGGCGGAGCGGACGACGAGGTCGGCGATCAGCAGCCGCTGCCACTCGCCAGTGGTCCCCACCCACCGGGGAATCTCGTACTTGGGGCGAGCTTGATCGAGCTTTCCCTCTTTGTACGCGCGTCGCCCCACCTTGTAGCCGACCATCCCCAGGCCGCCGAGCGTCGCCACGCCGACGCACGCCCAGCCGATGGGATTCCAGATGTTGGCGCCTCCCGTGACGGCCAGCACGCCGAACGTCAGTCCGATACCGCCACCCACCACGCCGGCCGTGCCGGTGGCGATGTCCACGGCCGCGCGGTACGTTCGCCGCTTCAGCTTCCCCTGCACCTTGCGGCGGAAGAAGCGGAAGGGCTCGCTGAGCTCCAGGATGGCCCACAGCCGGGGCTCCTTGGCCGCCGCCCACTTGAAGCGATCTCCCACGGTGGTCACGTGGCGGGCCTCCTTGATGGCCGAGACCAGACCCACCAGCGAGGCGAAGATGCCCACGCCCGCCCCGGTGGCGGCGATCGGCGTCGCCGCCTGTCCCAACGCCGACGTGCCATGAATGGCCGTGTGCCAGGCCTCGACCGTCGCGGCCCCCCTGACGCCCGTCACCCCCAGGCCGAAGGTGGCCTTGGCCACCCCGGAGGCGGAGACACCGTCGCGGTGCATGCCCCTCAACTGCGCGGCCAGGGAGAGCAGCGAGACGAAGAAGCCCACCGAGGAGGCCCAGCTACTCGCGGTGAGGAAGTCGAGCGGATCGGCCTCCTGCTTCTGGATGTTGCTGTTGATGGCATCGGCGAGGCTGACGACGTCGGCCCAGGTGGCCTCGGCGGCGATGGTGGTGTCGAGCGCCTCACCCAGCAGATCACCCCGAGCCCAGTTCTTCTGCGCCTTGAGCATCGACTTGATCACCCGGCGGCGATCGAGCGGACCGGAGGCCGTCTCCAGCCGCCTCAGCGCCTCGGAGACGGTGGGCAGCGAGGTGAGGAGGGTCGTCGAGGAGTTCGACGAACCGGAGTTCTCGGCGGAGACCTCTTCCGCGAGCTCGAGGACCTCCTCGGAGGGCTCCACCTGCTCGACGACCTCGACCTCGAGCAGCGGTGGCAGCCCGCCATCGGGCCACTCGACCCTGAGGCGCCGCAGCTCGCCCGCCACGATCGACAGGAGCTGCGCGGCCGCCGGTACCCGTGCGCTGGGCTCCTTGCTGAAGATCATCCAGGACGCGTACTTCTTGTTGGCCTGGTAGGAGAGGTAGGTGCGGACGGCGGTGTGCAGCGCCTCGAGCTTCTCCAGGGAGTTCTTCCGCTGGCGGCCGTTGAAGGCGAGCCAGAAGTCCTCGAGCGCCTTGTCGACCGAGGTGATGCTGCTGTTCGAGCGGATGTGCGTGGCGCCCGCCTTGGACAAGGCCTGCCAGGACTCGGGCGTGGGCACGTGGGTGCGCAGATCCATCCAGGACTCGGCCACCTTCTCGAGAGTCTGTCCGTCCTCTTCGTCATGGACCCCCAGCCGGGTGCCGCAGATCGCGAGCGAGCCCCAGATACGGGAGGGGTGGCGTCGACCCTCGGGCCACTGGGTCTCGAAGCGCCGACGCTCCTCGATGATGAGTTGGAGGAGATGCTCGACGGCGGGGACACGTTGACTGGGCTCGGGGTTGCGAACCAGGGCGCCATAGCGCTTGTTGGCCTCGTAGCTGAGATACCAGCGGGCGCGCTCCTCCAGCGCTTCGAGCGCCTTGAGAGCGGCGAGCTTGTTGCCCGAGGAGAAGGCGGACCAGAACTTCTCGAGGCGGGTGTCCACCTCGGTCACCTGGCTGGTGGCGCGCACGTGGTTGTCCAGTCCGCTCAGCTTGTTCCACTCGGGGAGGGTGGGCAGGGCGCTGCGCGGTCCGACCATCGCCATCAGGTAGCCGAGGGACTCGATCGCTTCGTCAGGCACCGAGCGATGGGCGGGGTTGAAGCATCCACACTTCGCGCACGATGCGTCCTGATCAGCCCGCCGGTGGTCCTCCTCGCATCCACAGCGCCACATGACATTTCCTCCCGAGCAGAATGTTCCGCAAAGGGCGGACTGTAGCACGGGGGAGCGACCCCGAGCCTCCATCAAACTTGTCCGGAAGCCAGGGCTACTC
>QKJM01000741.1 GCA_003249315.1 Archangium sp. | reverse complement strand
CTTCGAGCTGCGCTGAATATTCAGGGAGCGGAGTCGTCCGGAGGCCACAACTTTCGCTGACCGAGAGACGGGGCTACTGGCCCTCCGTCCGCCCCTGGGAGGGGGAACCCCATGAACCGTGGTGCTCGCAGCCTGCTGGCCGCCCTGACGCTGCTCGTCTCCAGCTCCGCCTTCGCCGTGGAGCTCAACTACAAGTGGAAGAAGGGAGAGGTCCACCGCTTCCGGTACGAGGATGACACCACCTTCGAGATGAAGATGCCCGGCATGGGCGCCATGGGCGGCATCCAGATGCCCGGGATGAACATGGGCTCCGGGGGGATGGAGATGAACATGAAGGTGCGCTCCGTCTTCAGTCAGAAGGTCCTCTCGGTGGGCAAGGATGGCACTGCCCAGGTGCAGCTCACCCTGGAGCGGATGGAGCTGATGCAGGGCGGCGAGCGCATTGCCGCTCTCGACAAGATTCCTCCCGCCGCCCGCAAGGTGAAGGCCGAGGTGGACCGCAAGGGCAACGCGAAGTTCTATCGGATGGTGACCGTCTACCTCCAGGATGAGCGGGCCGTGGTGGGCGTCCACGACCTGAAGGCGGGCAAGCATGGTGCCCGTGCCTCCATGAGCGCGGGTGACACGCAGGTTGACGTGGTGGCCGCGGTGGATCCCAAGTCCGGCTCGATCTCCCTCGCCATGAACACGAAGAAGAAGCCGCCCGCACTTCGCGCGGTAAAGATCAAGGAGGAGGACCCCTCGGTGGACGTGCTCCCCCGTGGCCTCTTCGAGATGATGGTGCTCCCCGAGGGCGACCTCGCCCCGAGCGGCCGCTACGAGGTGACCACTCCGCTCGGGCGCATGGCGATGTCCATGAACGAGCTGGAAGGCAACGTCGCCGAGCTCCATACCCGCACCCTCTCCGAGGTGACGGCGCCCGCGGAGAGTGCGCCGGAGACTGGAGACGAGGAAGAGGACCTGGGGGAGATGCCGGACACGGACATGGACATGGACATGGACGCGGACATGGACATGGGAGGGATGCCTGGCATGAAGTCAGCCCCAGGAGGGAAGCCAGGGGGCGCGTCCGCGGGCATGGCCATGGACGTGGACGTGACGAGCGGCTTCGACGTGGCCGCCGGCCGACTCCTGCGGATGAAAGGCAGCCAGAACAGCGAGATGAACATGGGCGGAATGGCTGGCATGAAGACGCGCTCGAGCTTCACCCTCCAGCGGCTCTAGCCAGGCCCGAAGCATCCGGGATTGCTTTGAATTCTTGGAAGACGCCACTACGGTGCCAGGCCTCTAGAGCCCACGGGATGGACACCCGCGCCACCCGCCGGACTGGCCACACAGGGGAAACGGTGCATGTTGGAGACACAGGCCTGGGTGTTGTACCGAGGTGAGCGCCGCAGCGATGGCCGCCCCGAGCCGGGACGGCTCATGCTGGAGACGTTCCGGTTTCGGGAGCCCACCGAGGAGGAGGTGCTCGCTGAGCCCCTCTATGGGTGCTGGGAGGGAAACATGTCCCACGCCCTGGAGCGCGTCCCGGTGGACGTGTGCCGGTTCCGCCGGGAGGAGAAGGTGGTGCTGGGCAACGCCGGCGTCGTCCGGGTGGTCCGCACCGGCAGCGCCGTCACCTCCGTCCAGCCCGGGGACATCTGCCTCGTCTTCGGCAACGCCGAGCCGGACGCGCAGGGCTACATGGTCAAGGCGCTCGCCTATGACGCGGCGGACACCATGGGGGTGCTCGCGAAGCAGATCCGCCTGCACGCGCGCAACCTCATCCGAATCCCGCCTGGCAGTCGCCACTCGCTCAAGCAGTGGGCGGCCTTCTCGCTGCGCTACATCACCGCCTGGTCCAACTGGAGGCTCGCCTACGGGTGCTGGCGCCTGCAGATGACCGAGGCGGACCGCCCCGTCCCCTTCGTCGTCGGCTGGGGCGGCGGGGTGTCCTATGCCCAGCTCCTGCTCGCAAAGCTCGCCGGCTGCCGGGTGGCGATGATCTCCTCCCAGGCGCAGCGCCTGCGCGAGTTGGCGACGGTGGGCATCCTCCCCATCGACCGCCGTCACTTCCCCGACCTCTCCTTCGAGCCGGAGCGCTACGCCTCGGATCTCGACTACAAGAAGCGCTACGTCCGCTCCGAGAAGAGCTTCCTCGCCCTGCTCGAGGAGGCCGGACAGGGCCAGGACGTGGACATCTTCCTGGACCACCTCGGGGCCCCCGTCTACCCGGCCACGCTCAAGGCCCTGGGGCGCCAGGGCGTCATCGCCACGGCGGGCTGGAAGCACGGGGCCGAGCTGCTGAACACCTCGCGCTCCAGCGAGTGCATCTCCCGCCACCAGCACATCCACACCCACTACGCGCGCTACTCCGAGGGCGTCGCCGCCACCGCCTTCGCGGAGAACACCGGCTGGCTGCCTGCCGTGGACCAAGAGCGCGTCTACCCCTGGGAGGAGGTCCCCCAGCTCGTGGAGGACTACACCCAGGGGCGGCTCTCCACCTATTTCCCCCTGTTCCAGATCAACCCCGAGTAGCAGGATGCAGCGCCGATGGAAGAGACTCGGGAGATCCGTCAGAAGCTGAAGTACCACTCCAAGAGCTTCCCGCTGAAGCGGCTGCTCTTCGTGGACCTGGTGACGATGACGTTCGCGCTCACGCCGGGGCTGATCGCGTGGCTGGCCACGGTCGGCTATGTGCGCGCGTGCTGGGAGCGTCCGTACTTCCTGGCCTGGATGGTGCTCGCGCCCCTGGTGCTGACCGGGGTGTTCCTGCTGGTGACCTGGCTGATGCGGCTGGCCATCCCCCCGGTGAAGCCCGGGGTGTATGAGATTGGAACCGGCCGGGGGTTCATGGCCTGGTACATGTGCCTCTGCCTCGGCCACGGGGTGCGCATCGCCGGGCTTCAGCCCTTCTTCTTCACCTTCTACATCACCAAGTACCTCTACTGGGGCGCGATGGGGGCCCGCATCGCCTATGGCGTCAACTCCTCCCTCTTC
>QKJM01000658.1 GCA_003249315.1 Archangium sp. | reverse complement strand
CTTGCGGCGCGTCTCCCAGCCCTCGCCCATGGTGGCCGCGCGGCCCGGGAAGATGAGATTGTCCTTGGGCCCGAAGAAGGCGTCGTTGCAGGCCACCACCGACCCGCCATTCTCCACCGCCGCCAGATCCACCGGCCCTCCGACGCTCGCCAGCCGCTCCCGCTCCCCTCGCACCTCGCCGTGGACGCGCAGGCGGGCCACCCCCCCATCCGGGAAGATGTTGAGCCGCAGGTGCGTCCACCGGCGCTCGCTCGCCACCGGGAAGAGGTTGCGGCTACCACCGCGCAGCTTCGAGCGGGGCAGGATCTCCGTCCACCGCGACTCGTCCGCGGCCAGAGCCTCCCCAGCGGGCTCGCCCTCCACCTCGCAGGCCTCCACCGAGCAGGACTCGGGGAAGTTGCCAACGAAGTGGTTGGTGTCCACGTCCAGCCCGCGGATGACGCCGGGGATGCCCAGCCGGATGATGCACCAGTCATGGCCGGGCGTGCGGCGGCGCCGCGTCTCCCAGCCATCCATCCACTTCCCGTTCTCCGTGAACTTGTCCGGGATGAAGATGCCCCGGCCGGGCTGGAGCAGGTTCTCCTTCGCCGCGAAGAACTCGTCGTTGGCCAGCAGCGCCCGCCCACCGACCCGCGCCGCGGCCAGCTCAAGCAGCTCGGCGAACGCGACGTGTACCCTTCCCTCCTCCTCCGTCATCATGATCTCCCTCTCCGCTTCCGCCATGCCGTCGGCGGAGGCGCTGTCCGCGTGGCTCCATGGGAAAGTCGCCACGGTCGTAGATTCGCTGTCCCCTCAGGAACGTCATCTCCACTCTACCGCTGAGCGTCCGGCCCTCATACGGTGTGAGCGGATGTCGGTGCAGCACGCGTGAGGACTCCACGGTGAAGGAGGCCTCCGGGTCGAAGACCACCAGGTCCGCGTCATGGCCAGGAGCAATCGCTCCCTTCACGCCCTCCAGCCCGGCCAGCGCCGCGGGGGCCTGGCACATCCACCGGGCCACATCCGCGAGCCCCAGCCCCCGGGCCCGAGCCCCCGTCCACACCGCCGGGAGACTGAACTGTAGCGAGGCAATCCCTCCCCAGGCCTGACCGAAGTCCCCCTCGCTCAGGCGCTTGAGCGCGGGGGTACACGGCGAGTGGTCCGACACCACCTGGCCGATGTGCCCCTCCGCGAGCCCTCGCCACAGCCGCTCCCGGTTCTCCGCTTCGCGTATGGGTGGCGCGCACTTGAAGTGGGTGGCGCCGTCGATGATCTCCTCGGCGGCGAAGGAGAGGTAGTGGGGGCACGTCTCCACGGAGAAGGGCAGCCGCTCCCAGCGGGCCCGGGCGATGTCCGGCAGCGCGTCCGCGGAGGACAGGTGGACGATGTGGACGCGGCAGCCGGTCTCCCGGCACAGCGCGATCATCATCCGGATGGCCTCGTCCTCCCAGCGCCGGGGCCGCGACTCCAGGTAGCCCCGGTAGCTGCGCACGTCCCCCTCCGGAGGCGCCTCGCCGTCCGCCAGCTCCGCGTGTACCAGCAGCGGCACCCCATGGCGGGCGAGCACCGGCATGACCCGCTCCAGCACCGCCCGATCGACGTGGGGGAACTCGTCCACGCCCGAGGGCACGAGGAAGCACTTGAAGCCCATGATCCCCGCCGCCACCATCCGCTCCAGCTCGGCGCCATTGTCCGGCACCACGCCTCCCCAGAAGGCATGGTCCACGAAGCAGCGCCCTTCCGCCTGGGAGGCCTTGAGGCGCAGCGCCTCCTCGGTGGTGGTCGCGGGGATGGAGTTGAGCGGCATGTCCACCAGCGTGGTGATGCCTCCGGCCGCGGCCGCGCGGGTGGCCGTCTCGAAGCCCTCCCACTCGGTGCGGCCCGGCTCGTTGACATGGGCATGGCAGTCCACCACGCCCGGCAGCACCACGTGCTCTCCCACGTCCACCACCGGCAGCCCGGAGGGCTCCTCGCCCGGAGCCACCAGCGCGGCCACCTTCCCCTCCTTCACCACCACCGCGCCATCCACCAGCTCCTGCCCGCACAGCACGCGCCGGCTGCGCAGCACCAGGCTCGGGCTGCTCATACGAGGAACTCCGGCTCGTTGTACTCCTCCAGGGTGCGGAAGTACGCGTCGTGGTCCTCCACGTAGAGCTGCCGGGTGATGCCTCCGATGAGACGCGGCAGGCTGTACTTCATCCCGGAGATGCTGGCCCCGCCGAAGCCCAGCGAGGGCAAGCAACCGAAGGTGTAGTTGTAGACGGAGGACAACCAGGGCGCCTCGCCGGGCACCTTCTCCTGCAGCTCGAAGCTCGGCCCCAGATAGGGGTGACGCGCCAGATCCGAGTGGGCCTCGCCCTCGGGGGGCTGGTAGCGATCCTTCCAGAGGGCGATCCTCTGGTGGACTCCGGCCAGCTCGGGGCGCAGCGACAGATCCGTCACCATGCCGCTGCCGAAGATGATGTGATCGAAGGTGTGGTGCCCATGGGGCGTGGTGACGCGAACCCGACCGTCCACCTCCTGGGCCTCCAACCAGGGGCTGCCCCCGTGCAGGTGGAAGCTGGAGAAGCGCCGGGCCCGCTGGAAGGTGTCGCGCGGCGGGAGCTGGCCGATCTCGAGAATCTTCCGGATGAAGCGCCAGCGCTCCGCGTCGGGCAGGTCCGCGTGGTGCTTGAGGAAGCCCACGAACTCGGCCCAGCGGTAGGGGTTGACGTTGGGCAGCTTCTGACGCCGGAAGAAGAGGTGGACCTCGGAGGCCCCCGTCTCCAGCGCGACCGAGGCGTTGTCGAAAGCCGAGGCTCCGGCACCGAGCACGCCCACGCTCCGCCCACGGAGCGCCTCGAAATCAATCTCGTCCCGCGTATGGTGGTACAGCTCGCGAGGCAGCGCGCGCGCAATCTCGGGCACGTCCCAGCGGCCTGAGCCGTCGATGCCGGTGGCCAGCACCACCTTGCGCGCCAGCAGCACCTCCTCACGGCCCTCCTGCACCACTGGGACCTCGAAGC
>QKJM01000584.1 GCA_003249315.1 Archangium sp. | reverse complement strand
CCTCCGGCGGACGGTAGGCCACGGCCCGCAATGAGAAGGGCCCCGGGCGGAATCGCTCGGGGCCCTCTCTTTCGGGGGAAATCCCTCACCCCAGCCCTCTCCCAGAGGGAGAGGGAGCGGACACGGTCAGGCCGCGGTCGAGCTCGCCGGGGCCGGCTCCACCTCCGGCTGCTGCTGCGGCTGCACCTCCTCCGCCCCGTGCATCATCCGCTTGAGCATGGGGGAGAGCCCCAGCAGCACCACGCCCGCCACCGACGTGGCGACGAGGATGGCCAGGAAGAGGTCGAACTCGCCCAGCTTCTCCGCGAACCCGCCGATCACCCCGGCCAGGTAGTTGGCCACCGCGTTGGCCAGGAACCACACCCCCATCAGCGCCGACACCAGCCTCGCCGGAGCCAGCTTCGTCACCATGGAGAGGCCCACCGGCGACAGGCACAGCTCGCCCGCGGTGTGGAAGAAGTAGGCCGCGATCACCCACGCCAGCGCCGCCTTGCCCTGCGCCTCGCTCTGCTGGGACGCGCCCATCATGAAGACGAAGCCGAAGGACACCAGCAACAGGCCCATCGCCATCTTCGCAGGGCTCGAGGGATCCTTCCCCTTGCGGCCGAGGACCGTCCACAGCTCGGCGAACATGGGCCCCAGCACCAGGATGAAGAAGGGGTTCACCGACTGGAACCAGGTGGTGGGCACCTCCCAGCCGAACACCACCCGATCCACCTTGGCGTCCGTGTAGAGGTTCATCAGGCCGCCCGCCTGCTCGAAGGCCGCCCAGAAGAAGATGACGAAGAGGGCCAGCACCAGGATGACGATGATCCGATCCTTCTCCTGGCGGGTGAGGGGCCCGGACGACGCGTCCTGCTTCCGGGTCTCCACCTTCTTCGGAGCCAGGCCCACCGAGCCCAGCAGCTTCTTGGACAGGATCTGGAAGGAGATGAGGCCCAGCAGCATGCCCGCACCCGCCGAGCCGAAGCCCCAGTGCCAACCGAACTTCTCGCCCAGCGTGCCGCACACGTACGAGGACAGCAGCGCGCCCAGGTTGATGCCCATGTAGAAGATGGTGAAGGCCCCGTCCCGGCGCGAGTCGCCCGGCGCGTACAGCCCGCCCACCATGGTGGAGATGTTCGGCTTGAAGAAGCCGTTGCCCACCACCAACAGGCCCAGCGCCACGAAGAAGGCCAGCTCACCCGGCGCCGCCATCAGGAAGTGGCCCAGCATCATCAGCACGCCGCCGATGGTCACCGCGCGCCGCTGGCCCAGATACCGGTCCGCCAGCCAACCTCCCACCACCGGGGTGAGGTACACCGCGCCCGTGTAGAGGCCGTAGATCTGCAGCGCCCTGGCCTGGGACCAGCCGAAGCCCCCCCGGCTGGCGTCCACCATGTACAGCACGAGCAGGGCGCGCATGCCGTAGTAGCTCAGGCGCTCCCACATCTCGGTGGTGAAGAGAAGGTACAGTCCCTTGGGATGACCCCGGGTGTTCGTCGCGGCCGAAGGAGTGGCCGTGCTGATTGCCATGCGCAGGTATCCTCGCGAGTGGGGATAAAAAAAGGCCCCTGGTTCTACCAGAAGCCCTACCCGGTGTCAGAACTGTAACTCACCCGGAGGCCGTCTCCCCTCCTTCCGGGGGGAGCGGCGCGCCCTCGGTGACCGGTCAGGCCTAGTTCTGCCAGTGCGGCTTGGCGGGGTGCGCATCGCCGAGCAGGGGTGGCAGGACGCGATCCGGCTCCACCGTCAGCGGCAGACGCACCTCCACGCGGGTGCCCTTGCCGTACTCGCTGTGGATGTGGATGCGGCCACCCTGGCGCAGGATGATGCGCTGGCAGAGCGCCAGCCCCAGGCCCGTCCCCTCGCCCGCCGCGCGGGTGGAGAAGAAGGGCTGGAAGAGGCGATCCATGTGCTCGGGCTTGATGCCCTCCCCTGTGTCGGAGATATGCACCACCGCGTCGTCCCCTTCGCGCATCGTGGCCACCTTCACCACCCCGTCCGGCCCGATCGCCCGCAGGGCGTTGTCCAACAGGTTCACCCACACCTGGTTGAGCGAGCCCGGATCACCCCACACCGGCTCCAGGCACTGGTAGTCCCGCTCCACGTTGACACCCGAGGGCAACCGCCAGGAGAGCGCTTGCAAGCTCGCGTCCAGCGAGCTGCCCAGATCCACCGCCACCGCCTTGGTGCCGGTGCGCACGAAGGAGAGCAGCCCCTCGGCCAGGCCGCGGATCCGCTGCCCGCACTCCTCGATGAGATCCAACATCGCCACCGACATGGCGATATCCGGGTTGCCGCTGGTGAGGCTCTCGCGCAACGGCTGCAGCGCGTTCATCAGCCCGTTGAGGGGGTTGCGAACCTCGTGGGCGAAGCCGGAGGTGAGCAGGCCGGTAGCCGCCAGCCGCTCGTTCTCCGCCGCGCGTATCGCCGCGTCGCGCAGGCGGAGCTGTGCCTCGATGCGCGCCAGCATCTCCCTCGGAGAGAAGGGCTTGCCCAGGTAGTCGTTGGCCCCCATGGAGAGCCCCTCCACCTTGGAGTCCACCTCCTGGCGCGCCGTGAGGAGGATGATCGGCACGTCCACCGTCTCCGGCGTGCCGCGCAGGGCCGCCAGCATCTGGATGCCGGACATCACCGGCATCATCACATCCGAGATGATGAGATCCGGCCGCTCCTTCAGGGCCATGCGCAGGCCCTCCTCTCCGTTGGTGGCCTCCAGCAGGCGGTAGTAGGGGAGCAGCACGCCGCGCAGGAAGGCGCGGATCTCCGGCTCGTCCTCCACCAGGAGGATGCGCGGGGCATCCGAGGGGGCGTCGTGATCCAGCCCGTCGGGCAGCGCATCCACCGCGGCCGGAGAGAGGGAGGAGGAGGTGGGCTCCTCCAGCAGCCCCGACAGATCCGTGCGGCGGGCGGGCCGGCCCTGATCGCCCTCCTTGGCCTCTCGTAGCTCCTCGCGGATGTGAGCAGTGCCCTTGGGCAGGCGAACGTGGAAGGTGGCGCCCTTGCCCAGCTCGCTGCTCACCTCGATCGCTCCCGCGTGCAGCTCCAGCGTCTCCTTCACCAGTGCCAGGCCGATGCCCGTGCCGCCAAAGCGCCGGGTGCCACTGGCGTCCGCCTGGGCGAAGCGGTCGAAGATGACGAGGATGTCCTGCTGGGCGATGCCCGCGCCCGTGTCGCACACCTCCACATGGATCCAGGCGTCGTCCTCGGACAGCCGCACCGTCACCCCGCCGTCGGTGGTGAACTTCAGGGCATTGGAGACCAGGTTCTGGAAGACGCTCTCGATGCGCGCCACGTCCACGTGTACGCGGGAGACGGTGCCGCCCTCCAGCTTGAGCAGCACGCCCTTCTTCTCCGCCGCCACATGGAAGGGCACGAGCAGCGCGGAGAGGAAGCCGTGCATCTCCAGCGGCTCGTAGCGCAGCCGGGCCTTGCCCGCCTCCATCTGCGCCAGATCCAACAGGTTGTTGATGAGCCGCAGCAGGCGCACCGCGCTGCGGTTCATCGTCTCCAGGTGCTGGCGCACCGCGGCTGGCACGTCGTCCCGGCCATGCTGCAGCAGCGAGTCCAGGGTGAGGAGGATGAGGGTGAGGGGCGTGCGCAGCTCGTGGCTGACGTTGTCGAAGAACTCGCTCTTGAGCCGATCCAGCTCCTTCTGCGCGGCGAGCGCGGCCGCCAGGCGGGTGTTGGCCTCGGTGATCTCGCGCGTGCGGGTCGCCACCCGGTCCTCCAGGGCCAGGTTGATGCGGAACATCTCGTCGTAGCGCTGCTGCAGCTCCTCCAACGAGCCCATCATCCCCTTGGTCTGCTCGGACAGGGCCTCGTCCTTGCGGTGCATCTCGCGCCGCAGGTCCAACCAGGAGCCCATCGACATGCCGGCCAACCCCAGGACGCCGATGGTGAACACCGGATCCCCCCACCCCAGCATGCTGGCCGCCGTACCACCGGCGACTCCCAGCATCAGCCCGGCATAGCGCCCCCAGGCCGTGGGCGGCTCCACCCAGCGCAGGCGATAGCGGCAGGCATCACTGCCGTTCACCTGGCACGTCTCCTCCTGCACCTCCGCTGGCGGCAACCCCCAGATGGTGGGGAACGAAGCGAACTGCCCCATCCGCAGCTCGCAGATGTGCCGGCTGTGCTCCGGCACCGCGCTGCGGTAGGAGAGCGCCACCCGCTCCCGCTCCAGCGTCTCTATCTCGAAGTGCCCCACCCGGTTGTACGAGGGGGAGAATTCGATCGTCCTGCGATAGCAGATCTGCGGTGAGCCGAAGGCGCGCAGCATGTAGTAGACGAAGCCGAGCGACTGCGGGCTGGCCATGAACAGGCCCGCGTTGCGCATGAACTGTGGATCCCCCGACTCCTGGACCATCGCATCCGCCAGGCGCTCGAGGAAACGCAGCGAGATGAAGTTGGTGGGGGTGCGCAGGTACTCCAGCGACAGCGGGATGTCGAACCGGCTCCACATCGAGCGAAGCCGATCCGTCCCATAGAGCCGCTCGAAGTAGAGAAGCAGCGTGGAAGTGGTACGTACTCCGACCTCCGGAGCATTGTCCGGTACCACCGTGGCTTCATCTACGGGGATGGGGGTGTTCCCGCTCAAGGCTTCGTCCCTTCGGTCACAAGCAGGATGGCATACTTCAGACCCATAGGGTCCGCCAGCATGCGCATGTACTCCTGGCAGTGGGACTGGTAGGCCTCCTTCCCACCAAAGGCCGGCGCGGCCACCGACTCCAGCGCGGCGAAGCGCGTCTCCCAGTCCCGCACCAGGCGTGTGTCCGCCTCCCCGGCAGACACATAGAAGGGCAGCAGATGCACCCGCACCTCGAGCAAGCCCGCCTCGATGAACTCCCTGTGCATCTTCCGACCCACGTACAGGTCGAAGCCCTGGGTGGCCAAGGCATTGGCGATGCGCAAGGTGCCCTCGTGCAGCGCGTCCGAGAAGGGCCAGTTCTGCAACCCCAGACCGTCGATCTCCGACACCACCACCTTGCCACCCGGGCGCGTGACGCGCACCAGTTCCTCCAGCGCGGACTTGCGATCCCCCAGGTACTGGAAGACGAACTGGCTCCAGGTGTAGTCAAAGCTACCCTCGGGAAGGCCCGTGTCGGAGATGTTCGCCTGAAGGAAGCGGAGGTTGGGGAAGTGGGCGCAGCGCGCACGCGCCACCGCGAGGCGCTCGGGGCTGAGATCGAACCCGGTCACATGGCCGGAGGGCCCGACGAGGTGGGTGAGGGTCTCGGTGAGGAGGCCCGGACCACACCCCGCATCCAGGGCCCGGTCCCCGGGCTTCACCCCGGTGAGCATCATCACCTGCCGGGAGTCATTGGCCCGCTGCTGCGCAAGCAGCCGACGCGTCTCGTCAGCCGACTCCATGAGGTACATCATCCCTCCTCGCCCGGCCCGAGGGCTGCGTTGCTCTTGCCGTGCCGCTCGAACAGGGAACGCCACAGCTCGCACCAGCGGCGGATCATCGAGCGGTGGAAGATCCACTCGGCGAAGCGGCCCAGATCCTCGAATCCCATTTCCAAGAGAACACTCACGTCGGAATCATCCACCATGCCGATCGCGGAGGGACGCCCCCGCTCACGCGCATGAACGATACAGCGGTGGATGAGCGAGCGCACCGCCCGAGGAGCATCGGGGTGGGTGCGATCCGGGATGACGAGCCAGAAGGCATTGGAGGTCTCGATGAGGTTCAACCCCGGGGAGCCCTCTTCGGAGAGGGCGACCGCCAGGGGCTCCTCCTCGCCATCGACGATGAACAGGCGCCGATGACGATACAGCCCCGCGGCCTGGAAGCGCGCACCCAGCTCCCCCAACTCCACGGCGTCCGCCCGGAGATCCTCCGCCAGCACCCGCACCACCTCCCCACGCCCCCTCAGGTGGGCCTCCAGCCAGGTGTGGTCGGTGCGAGAGGAGTCGCGCACCGGCAGCAGCCCCTCCGGGAGAGGGGCGGGCTCGGACGAGAGGGGCAGGCGCATGTAGTTGAAGTGGCGCAGCACGCTGAGGCCCTGGCCGTCCATGGCGCGCGCCAGCCAGCTCCCCAGGCGGTTGGGCCAACGATTGTCCCGGCGCCAGGAGTAGCGGATGAACTCCACGTCCTCGAGCAGCTCCCCCAGCTCGATGAGGAGGGCGATGAGCTCGCGCGCCACCGGCTCGTTGCGGCGGAAGCCCGGGCGCACGGCCAGGTGCTGGATCAACCACGAGCGCGAGTGGATGCGCAGGGCGGCGGCATGCCCCCTGAGCTCCTCCCCCTCCCGATACACCACGGAGCGGCCCAGCTCCCCGGAGGCGTACAGCTTCTGGTGGGTGTCCGCCAGCAGCGCCAGCACCCCCGCGTCCTCGAAGGTGTAGTCCGGGTGGAAGACGTAGCGGGCCTCCGCCATCAACTTCCAGATGTCCTCGAAGGGCAGTCGGCTGGCATCCACCGCCGACGGAGTGCGCGAGGAGATGAAGGCGTTGATGATGGCCTCCCGCCCCTGCTCGGGAATGGTGAGCATCCGGGCCCCGGCACGGAAGGGGCGCAGACCTCCGTCGCCGCTCACCTGGGAGGGCATCATCTGGATGGAGCGGATCTCCAGCGGACACTCCACCGAGGTGCCATCCGGAAGCATCAGCGAGGCGTCCAGCAGGGAGCCCGGGGGGAGGAGCTCGCAGGAGGCGTCGAAGGGGAAGGACAGGCCCCCGTAGCTCAGGTCCAGCACGGAGCGGGTGGCGCGCTGCCCGGTGATGGGAGAGTGGAAGGACACCAGAAAGGACTGCTGGGGCCCGGTCCGGAAGCGCGGCAGGCTGCGCCAGTTGCGCATGGAGAGGCTGTGCGGGACTCGCAGCATCACCTGCCCCTCCGGGGAGTGCCCCAGCACGCTCCCGGTACCGGAGTAGCTCTGCCCGCCCATCTCGAAGGAGAGGCGCACCACGTCCCCCTCCCTGCCGACGAGCAGCTCGCTCCCACGCCCCAGCAGGCAGGCGCGCCCGTCCTCTCCCACCCGCAGCGCGGGAGAATCGAGACGGAGCTGCATCGCCGGCTCGTGCGCCATCTGCAACCACAGCGAGACCTCACGCCGGATGGCCTTGCGCAGGATGGACAGCACATCCTCGGGCACGGACACCGAGACCGGGGGCACCAGGGGCGGATGATGCATGGTGGTGCCCCAGGAGATGCCCAGCCGCAGGAGGGCACTCTGGGCGTCTCGCATCGGACGGGCCTGCTGCACGTGGGCCCAGGCCACCCGCAGGACGACCTGGCCCTCCCGCTCGATGCACAGCGCCTCCAGCGCCGTTCCCGGAAGGAAGCCGATGAGCGGCACCTCGCCGGACACCTCCAGGGTGGCCCCGAAGTTACCTATCTCCAGACAACGAGCGGTGACGCTCCGGCCCTGCACCTGGAAGTGCGCCAGGAAGGAGGACGGCGGCACCGAGATCGCCGAGCCCCGGTGATGCAGCAGGTGGGTGATGGCCCGCCCCAGCTCCGGGCCGCTCAGCGTGTCATCCAGGATGCTGAACACATGGCCCTCGGCGGCGCTCTGCATCAGTTCCTCCAGCCCCGCGGCATCCGCCTGCGAGCAGACGAAGACGCGCAGCGCGTTCGGCGCGCTCGCATCCACCTGACGCAGGAAGCCCCGCGCATCGTCCGGAGGCGCGATGATCAGCAGCGGCATCAGATCCGCCATCCGCCGAGTCGCCTCCTGCTTGGACCCCACGGCAATCACCCGATGGGAAGGGATCGCGGAAGCCAGCACCGCTCGCCGGCCCGCGTTGGGGTGTACCACCAGCACATCTCCACTCGTAACAGTCATGAGCCCCTCCGCCTCCGCGGCGAACGACGTTCTCCACGGACCCGATACGGCAGGACCGCTCGAGCAGCGGTTGCGCCAGGCGCCCTGCTATCACGGCTCATGCCATCGCTCGCACCACGAGGAATCCCTTCCCGGAGTCCACGCCAGGAACAGAAGGAAAAAGGGAGAAAACCTGAGGCCTCGTCGGTCAATGGAGATACGATCCTGAGAATATCTTAGCGGAATTTCCCATGGTCGGCGTCAAGTGCCTGGATGCGAACCTCCCGCCGATGAGTGCGTTCCCGGGGCGTCCCCCGAACACGCACGGACCCGGACCCCGAGGAGACCGGAACCCGCGATCGCATTGGAAAGCCCTGGCTCCGCCGAGTAAAAGAACAGGGCAGCAAACCAGATGGGTGCCGAAGTGGACTACGAGCGGGAAATCCAGGAGCTGAAGCAGCGGCTGAATGCCGTCATCCTCGCGCACTACTACCAGGAGAGCGAGGTCCAGGACGTGGCGGACTTCGTCGGGGACAGCCTCGCGCTGGCCCAGGCGGCCGCGCGGACGCAGGCGGACGTCATCGTCTTCTGCGGTGTCCACTTCATGGCGGAGACGGCGAAGATCCTCAACCCCACCCGCCAGGTGCTGCTGCCGGATCTCAAGGCCGGCTGCTCACTCTCGGATCGCTGTCCTCCCGGGGCATTCCGGGCCTTCAAGGAGAAGTACCCCGAGCACTTCGTGGTGAGCTACGTCAACAGCTCCGCCGCGGTGAAGGCGATGAGCGACGTCATCTGCACCTCCTCCAACGCGGTGAAGATCGTCAACCAGGTGCCCGCGGATCGGCCCATCCTCTTCGCGCCGGATCAGCACCTGGGACGCCATGTCATGAAGCAGACCGGCCGGGACATGGTGCTGTGGCCGGGGAGCTGCATCGTCCATGAAATCTTCAGCGAGAAGCGGCTGGTGCAGCTCAAGGTGCAACACCCGGAGGCCGAGGTCGTCGCCCATCCCGAGTGCGAGGAGGCCGTGCTGCGGCACGCGGACTTCATCGGCTCCACCCAGGCCCTGTTGAACCACGTGCTGAAGAGCCCCCGGCGGGAGTTCATCGTGGTGACGGAGGCCGGCATCCTCCACCAGATGAAGCGGGGAGCTCCGGACAAGCACTTCATCGCCGCTCCTCCGGACAATGGTTGCAGTTGCAACGAATGTCCGTACATGCGGCTCAACACCCTGGAGAAGCTCTACCTGTGCATGAGGGATCGGACGCCGGAGCTGACGCTGCCGGAGGAGCTGCGGATCGCCGCCCGAGCACCGCTGGAGAGGATGCTCGAGTGGTCGAGGTGACACAGCGCGCCGTATGTTACGAGCGCGGCACTTCCAGCGAGCATCCCTCATTCGTGCCTTGCGCCGCGCGCGACGCGGTGAGATGGGAGCAAGCGTGGGATTTCGATTCGTCTCCATTCCTGGCCATCGGGTAGTGACCCATCCGCAGACCCTGCCGACGGACGAGCGGCTGGAGCCGGAGCTGCCACCGCTGCAGGAAGCGGTGGAGCGGGCCTTCGCGAGCGCCGAGTTCCGTGATGTGAAGGCGAAGGATCGGGTGCGCGCCCTGCTGCAGGGCGATGCGACGCCGGGCCTGGGCAGTCCTGGTGCCGGCTTCGGGGCGTCCGCCGTCTTCGCTCAGCCTCCGCAGGATCTACCGGCGCTGCTACGACTGGCGGACGAGCTGGAGTCGCTGGCCCGGCACGAGTCGGGCGAGCGGGCGCTGGTGTGGAAGTGCGCCGAGTGCGGCACGCGCTACGCGGTGCCGGTGGCGCTGGTGCGGACGGTGTCCATCCGCTGCGAGCGCTGCGGCAACCCTGTGGAGCTCAACCCCCAGCGCAGCCTGGGGGAGGAGTCGCTGATCGATCCCTTCCTCGGAGCGGTGAACGGCTGCCGGCGCGAGCTGGCGGCCTTCTTCCGCGAGGCCATGGCGCGCGGCTGGCCGGTGCTGGTGGCCAGCGAGGAAGGTAGCTCCGGCTCCTAGAGGAAGACGCCAGCGGAGGCGCCGTAGCCCACCTTGCGTGGCTCCGGCACGTGGCGCCGGCCCTGGAGCGGCGCCACCACGTCGCGCTTGGGCTTCTTGCACTTGGGGCACTTGCACGTGCCCTTCTTGCAGGTGCAGTCCGCCGCGCTGCCGCACTGGCACTTCGCGGTGAGCCGAGGGCCCGGTTCCACGGAGGCCCCTTCCTTCGCCGAGGCCTCCTGCTTCACCGGCGCCACCACCTCGGGCACGGACTCCGCCTCGGTGGTGTGACCCTCGCAGGCCCGGGCCTCGCCCGTCGCGAGCAGCACTCCGCCCAACGCCACTGCCAGCGTGATGCGCGTCATCTCTCCAGCCTCCTTCGTGAGACAGCCACGGCACCCGATTCCCGTGAGGCTATACCCCAGCCCTACCCTCCTGTCCAAATGGAGGACCGCCATCCCATCCTTCCTCCCGGCCGGGCCGGCGGGCGGGCGAGAGGGGAGACTCGCGGGAGGAGGAGACGCCGCGTAGAGTCCACCCCTCCCGTGCCCGTGCGAAACGACCGACTCGTCTACGCCGCCGCCCTCGTGCTGGGGGCCCTGCCCCTGTGGGTGTCCTCTCACCTGCCGCTGGTGGATCTCCCCCAGCACCTGCACCTCATCTCCGTGCTGCACCGGCTGGACGATCCCACCACCCTCTACCCGCAGCTCTTCGCCGCGCGGCACGAGCTGACGCCCTACCTGGGCTACTACTACGCGGTCAGCCTCCTCAACTGGCTGCTGCCGCTGGAGGTGGCCAACCGGCTCTTCCTCTCCGCGTACGTGGTGGGGCTGCCCCTGGCACTGGCCTTCCTGCTGCGCGGCCTGGGGAGGCCCTCCTGGCCCTCGCTGCTGGCGCTGCCGCTGGCCTACGGCGACAACTTCGGGTGGGGCTTCATCAACTACCTGGCAGCGCTGCCCCTGGCACTGTTGTGTTGTGGACTCTTCGTCCGCGCCCTCACCGACACCGGCCGGCGCCGCGCCTGGGCCACGGGGCTCGCGGGGTGCCTCGTCGCCGTCCTCCTCTTCCACGTGCAGGCCTTCGCCTTCCTCGGACTGGGCCTGCCCTGGCTGCTCCTCACCACCCGCGTGCCCGAGGACGCCAGCGCCCGGGGTCTCGCCGCCCGACTGCGTCCCCGGCTGCCCGCGCTCGTGGGGGTGGGGCCCGGCGTGGCCCTCTTCCTCTCCTGGGTGGTGCTCCGACTCGGGGAGCCCGCGCGGGTGGAGGCCGGCGCGCCGTGGCGGGCATGGGGCCCCCTCCTGTCGCCGCAGAACCTGGCCTTCAAGGGCTTCTCCCAGAACCGCGCCGAGCTCTTCCAGGTGCTCGCCAACCTCCTTCGGGACGGCTCGGATCGCTGGCCCCTCTACGCGGTGGGCGGGGTGGCCGCGTGCGCGCTGGGACTGGGCCTGCTG
>QKJM01000913.1 GCA_003249315.1 Archangium sp. | reverse complement strand
CGGCGGTGTGGATGGCATGTGAAATGAATTGCACCGCCGCTCGCACATGGTGTCCGTCCGTTGGCCTCGGCTGGCCGATGTAGAGGATGGGCAGCGCTCCTGGGTCTCGCTCGAAGACCCGGAGGCCCGCGGCGCTCGCGCACTTGATGCTCGTCTGCCCCACGTCCACGGCCAGGGCGCTCGCGGGACTCTCTTCCTCCAGCAGTCGCAGCCCCGCGCGCACCGCGGCCAGGTGCGCCTCCTCGGCCACGTGTACGGCACACGGCGGCGCTGCCTCGCCCAGCGCCGACGCCAGCCCCTCCAGGCTCGCCAGTCCGCCGCATAGGTACACCGCGTCCGCCCCATGTCGTGGAACCAGGCTCTCGAGCGCGGCCACGATCGCGGGCAGCAACTTCCCGGCCAGCGCGGACTCGGGCACGCCGCTCCTCCGCTCCTCCTCCACCCGAGGCGCCCCCACGAGTTCCCACAACTCCCGCCCCAGCACTGGCAGGTTCCACACCTCCAGCGGCGTGACGCCTGGTGGCAGGTAGCGTCGCACCTCCCAGCCGTGCATCTTCACGCCGCCAGTCCGGCGATCCGCTCAGCCGCCTCCTTCGCTCCGTCTCTCTCTCGGTAGGAGGCGGACACCCGGGCCACCGCCTCGCGCAGCGGACCGTGCGACTCGAGCAGCCTCTCCAGCGCGGTGCGGCAGGACTCTTCGGTGAGTGTATCTGGCTCCAGCGCGAGTCCCGCTCCCGCCCGCTGGAGGAAGTGGGCCTGCACCGGCTGGTCGTTGCACACGGGCAGCAGCAGCATCGGCACACCCGCCGTCAGCGCCTCCATCACCGAGTTGGCGCCGCCGTGGGAGATGAAGGCAGATGTCCTCGCGAGCAGCTCCCGCTGTGGCACGTAAGGTACCGCCACCACGTCTCCGGGCAGTGAGCGGATGAAGTCTCCCTCGGCCAGCTCGCCCGCGCTGAGAACCAGCGTCACCTCCAGCGGCGCCGCGGCCTCGGCGATGAGGCGGAAGAGCTCTGGCTGCCAGGAAATCTGGCTCCCGAAGGAGGCGTACACCACTGGCTTCGAGCCCAGGCGCTCCCAGGGGAAGGATGCCTCGTCACCGCGGGCCTCGGGAGTCAGTGAGGGTCCCACCAGGTACGTGGCCGGCGGCACTCGTGCGTCCCTTCCAACCAGCGCCTCGGTGGCGAAGATGGTGTTGAGTTTCGGTGAAAGGCACTCACAGGTGCGGAAGGTCGCCTTCAGTCCATGGCGTGAGAACAGCGCCTCCCGATCCGCCGCGAGCGCCCGCACGTTCCGCAGCAGCGCAATATCCAGCTCCGGTTCCAGCAGCGTCAGCGCCGAGGAGATGCCAGCCCAGGGCACCTGCTCCGCATGCGCGGCCAGCACCGCCGCGTACTGCATTCCGTCCACGGCCATCACGTCCGGACGGAAGCGCCGCACCACCTCGCGCACCGGCTCCACCATCGCGGGCACTGCGTCCAGCAGCAGGCCGCGAATCCACTTCCCCATCGCCGACTCGTCCCGGACGAGCCGCACCAGTGCCTCGCCGTGCGTCTCCAGTTCCGGTGCCGCGGGCGCGGTGGCGGGAAGTCGCAGCACCTCCACGTCCAGCCGCTCGAGCTGCGGTGAAGGCTCGGGGAGGCACAGCCAGCCGACGGAGTGACCCAGGCGCCGCAGCCACTGCGCGACACCCACCAGGGGGTTGAGGTGGCCCTTCTCGGGAGAGGTGACGATCAGCACTCGGGACATGGGGAGGAGACCTCGGCGTGGGCTTGGAGCATGGCCAGGGAGACGAGCCGCATCAACAGCCGGTCCATGGCGCTCGCGAGTGGGGCTTCGGGAGGCAGGCGGGTGTAGCGCTCCAGCAGCGCAAGGGGCTGCTCGGGAAGGAGGGCGCCTAGCCGCACCATGCGCTCGGGCGAGAGCCACTCGCGGTACAGCTCCATCCACCGGGCGCGCACCGGGCTGGAGAGCGCGGTATGCGCATACCGTGGTGTCTTGCGTGCCTGTCGCACCGCGTCCGGGACGAGCCCTCGCAACGCCTGACGGAAGAGCCACTTTCCATGGCCCTCGCGGATGAGCACGCTCTCTGGCAGCCCGAGCGCCATTTGGGCGAAGCGCTCGTCCAGGTACGGAGTATGGACCGTCACGCCCTGCGCGCGGGCTCCTCGCTGCTCGGGGGGGAGGAGCAGTTCGTGCAGGACCCAGGCTGCGTAGCGCACCTCCTCGGAGGCGGTCGGCTCCTCGGGGACGAGCCCCGCGTCCCACGGAGCCCGGGGCGTCTCCACTTCCAGCATCTCCGGTCGGAGCACCTGGACGGCCAGCGCACGATCCTCATCCGCGCGGGCGAGCGCACCAGCCCGCGCGCCTGGATTGCCGAGGAGCACCTCGTCGGCCCCGGCGCCGCTGAGCAGCGTGTCCACTCCCTGCTGACGGAGTCGTGCGTGGAAGACGAAGAGGGCCACCGCCCGACCGTTGATGAGCGGCATCTCGCTGGCGAGTACGGCCGCCTCGAGGTGTTCGGGTAGCGAGTCCTCGGGGATGGGCACCTCCACGAGCTCCACACCGGCACTCCGAGCCACCTCCCGCGCATGACGTTGCTCTGTCTCGTCGGCGAAGTGGACATCCATGGTCCACGCTCGGATGAGTCCCGGCGCGTGTCGAGCGGCCACCGTACACAGGGCGGCGCTGTCCACCCCTCCACTGAGGCTCACGTCCCGAGCGCCATGGGCCACGTACGCACCCACGGTTTCCCACCAGCAGGCTCGCAGCATCTCGGTGAGGCGAGCCTCATCGGTCTCGGAGGATTTCGGGCGGCGGAGGAGGGGCAAGGGGGCCGGGAGTCGCTCCACGCCGCGGAAGAGGCTGGCCGATGGGGGGAGCGCATGACGGAGGTATGCGGCCACTGCTTCTGGAGAGAGCACGAGGCGCGGAAGCTTCCAGAGGGAGTCGGTCGTCACGCCCGTTCCCTCCGTGACGCGATAGGAGGG
>QKJM01000254.1 GCA_003249315.1 Archangium sp. | reverse complement strand
CATGGTCCAGCGGGTGTTCCACTGGGGCGGCTGGGAGTCGAGCCCCGCCGGCGCGGCAACGACAGAGGCCGCTCTGGGGGCTGGCGCCACAGGCTGAGGGGCCGTGTAGACCGGAGGAGCCGGTGCTCTGCGCACGATGATGACCCGTGGCGGGGGCGGGGGTGGGGGGCAGTCTATGACGACCCCGATCCCGAAGGGGCCTATGCCGACGATGCCGCCACCGCAGGGGGCCTGTGCCGACGCGGGTGTCGTGAAGAGGAGCGTGGTGAGGAAAAGGACCGAACCGGCGATGAGCGTTTTTTTCATGATGACTGCCTCCGCAAGCTACCGTTAGTGTAGCAAAATAACACCCCGTGAAAAGCTGAAGTTGGGAAGATCGTCATTCGTCGGGGAAAAACCCTCAGTTGGAGGGCATGTTCTTGAAGTACCAGCCCCAAAAGGGTCCCTCGGCACCCTTGAGGGTGGCCAGGGCCGAGCGGGCGACCAGTCGATCGGTGTTCCAGGTGGCGACCTGCTCGAGGATCGGCAGGGAGGTGGAGGATTCGTAGCTCGAGAACGCGCCCAGGGCCTTGTCCCAGTTGGCGAAGGTGCGTTTGACATGGTCCAGGAGGCTTGCGTACCTGGCGCCGGCCACCTGTGTGCGCTCCATGATTCGCAGCAGGGCGTAGAGACGTCGGCTCACGGTCCGGGCATAGAGGTAGGAGGAGTTGTCGAGCTTGGCGGGGAACCGTCCCGTTATCTTCTTGGCCTCGACATTGATCAGGTGGATGAGCCTGGCCGGGTCGTGGCCCGGCAGGTGGGACATGCGGAGGAGCTCCCAGGCGAGCTGGTATTCGTCCTGCTTCATCGGTCGGCGGAGCCGGGGGAGGAGTTGTCGGGTTTCCCCGAGGGCCGCGGCCAGATGAAAGGCCTTGAGGAAGAAGCGCGGCTCCGAGAGGTTGCCCTTGAGCCTGGCCCTGGCGTAGCGGACCAGATATTTCGTCCAGGGGAGCTTGCGGGCGAACCAGCGGCGCAGGCTCTCCTCGGCCATGGACGAGACGGCCAGATCGGGATCTCCCGCCTGGGAGAGGATCATGAAGAACCCCTTGGGGGAGTCGATGTAGGCCAGGGAGAAGAGGGCGATCCACACCGTGCGGAGGTCCGAGGAGTTCATGGCCACCGTGAGGGTTTTCAGGGATGGGAAGGGGCGGTAGGGGGCGGCCCGGCTCACCTTCTCGGCCAGGGTCTTGCGGGCGGCGGTCGAGAGCTTCTTCCAGCGGGCGGCGGCGGCCAGGACAGGGGCTGGACAGACGATGTGGGAGGAGAGCGCGCAGATCCTCGTCATGGTGGTGTGGTCCAAGGCGAGGATCGCCCGGCCCAGGTGCCGGTTCAGGGAGGAGCGCACCAGCTCCTTGGGGAGATCGGGGGTGTCCAAAAGGAGGGCGGCCACCTGGGGGAAATCTCCGGCGATGAGGATCTCCAGGTGGCGCATTCTCGCCAGGGCGGCCTTGGCTCGTGCGCCGGCCCGGGTGTTGGCGTAGGCGATGGAGAGCAGGCTGAGGGCCTCGGGGGAGGGGTTGTCCCCGAGCTTCTTGAGTTCGAGCGTCGCCAACATCTCCATGGCGGCGCTGTAGTGAAGGCCGGAAGGGAAGTAGTCCAGGTAGCGGCGCAGCCCCGAGATGGCGGGCTGCCTGGAGAGGGCCTCGAACCAGCGCTGTTCGAGGACTCCACGGACTTTTTTGGCCAGGGGATCACCCGGGTGGTAATGGAGGAACCGGATGAGCGGCCAGACCGTGGTGGCGGCCAGCGCCCGCCGGCCACGGCGGGTGGCCAGGAGGGCACGGGCCTCCTTGTGGTGGCGGCCGTCGGGGAACTCGTGGAGGAAGGTGATCACCGGCGCGATGCCCCGGGAGACAGCCAGACGCCCGAAGACGAGGTGCTCCAGCTTCTGCCGGGCGGCGAACTTCTCGTCATCGCCCGTGGCGTGGAACAAAAAGGCGCGGTACGCCTCGGGCGTGTTGCGCTTCTCGGCGGTGGTTAGATCCATGGCGGTCGGAGTGCAGGAGATGAGGATCAGGCTGAGAGGGAGGAGAATCTTCATGTCAGACGGCGAGCTCCATTTGCATCGAGATGTCGGCGGCGGCGACGGAGTGGGTGAGGGCGCCCAGAGAGATGACGTCCACCCCCGTGGCGGCGACCTCGGCCAGAGTATGCGCGGTTATGCCTCCGGAGGCCTCGAAGATGGCCTCCCCCCGGTGCCGCTCGCAGATCCCGGCCATGAGCGCCGGGGACATGTTGTCGAGCATGATGATGTCCGCGCCGGCCTCGATGGCCTCGCGGACCTCGGCTTCGGTCCTCGCCTCGACCTCGATGCGGAGGGTGTGCGGCGCGCGCTCCCGGACCCGCTCCACGGCCGCGGCGATGGAGCCGGCCACGTCGATGTGGTTGTCCTTGATCATGACGCCGCCACCGAGGTCGAGGCGGTGGTTGGCGCATCCCCCGACACGGACGGCGTATTTGGCCAGTGCCCTGAATCCGGGCAGTGTCTTGCGGGTATCGGCCAGGCGGACCTTTGGTCCGGCCAGGTCCACCAGGGCGCGGGCTCCCGTGGAGATGCCGCACAGGTACTGCAGGAAGTTCAGGAGGGTGCGCTCCACCATGAGGAGGGAACGGGCGCTCCCCTCAAGGCTGACGAGGACGTCACCCGGGACGCGGGCGGCACCCTCCGTCGTGTGCACCGTGAAGGTGATGTCCCCGTCGACGCGGTGCACCACTGGCCCCACCAATGGGCCGCCGCAGAAGACCAGGGGAGCCTTGGCGACGAGTCTGGCCCTGGCCTGCTCGTCGTGACGGAAGATCGCCTCGCTGGTGGGATCGCCGTTGCCGATGTCCTCGGTCAGGGCCATGTCGATGAGCGCGTTGAGGTGGGGGGTCACGAAGAACTGTGTCACGATGCGTCTCCTGGCGTCAGTTGAACCACCCCTTCTCCAGGAGCTCGGAGACCACATTGGC
>QKJM01000289.1 GCA_003249315.1 Archangium sp. | reverse complement strand
CAGCGAATCTGATGCAACTGATAAGAACACCCAATCGGTCGCGACCGCGGAGATGGGCCTGGTGGAGCCGGATCCGCAGCCGCCGCAGCCGGTGGAGTGCAGGCGGGTCATCACGGCGGACGTGGTGGCGCTGGATCAGGTGTACACCTACAACCGCTTCGGGGCCTACAACCCCACGGGGATGATCTACGCGCTGAAGCGGGACGTGGAGGCGATCCACTCCAGCGTGCCGGTGGGCCCGGGCAACGCGCGCCTGAGGCTGGACAAGCGCCCGCGCCCGCTCGCCCTGCGCGCCAACGTGGGCGACTGTCTGCAGATCCACTTCACCAACTGGCTGGCGCCCACCCGCTCGGCCATCCCCAGCCCGGACGAGTCCCAGCCCACCGTCTCGCAGGTCCAGAATCCGGGAGCTGGCTACAGCATCGTGCGCAAGGTGCTGCCCACCTGGCTGCTCACGCCCACGTGGAATCGGGTGGCCTCGATGCTGGAGGGCACCGCGGTGGGCGGCATCTGGTTCAATGAGGACCAGCAGAAGGAGTTCGACTCCACCCACAAGGACAACTCACCCAACACCCGCCGCGCCTCGATCCACGTGCAGGGGTTGCAGTACCTGGGTATCTCCGACGACGGCGCCAACGTGGGCGACAACCCCAGCTCGCTCGTCAAGTCGGGTGACAGCCACACGTACACCTTCTACGCGGGCTACGAGGGCGCCTTCTTCATGTACAGCATGGGCGCCTCCTTCGGCGGCCAGGGCGACGGTGGCTCCACCGCGCAGGGCCTCTTCGGCGCCGTCAACGTCGAGCCCGAGGGCTCGAGCTGGTACCGCTCCAAGGTGTCCGCCGCCGTCCTCCAGGCCGCCACCCTCAAGGACTCCTCTGGCAAGCCGCTCACCAACCCGGACGGCACGCCCCTGATCGACTACGAGGCGCTCGACTCCAAGGATCAGCCCCTCCTCAACATCCTCAACACCAAGACGAACGAGATCTGGCACGGGGATCTGGAGGCCATCATCACCGGCTACAAGCGCACCTCGGTGGGCACCTTCACCTCGAAGGATCAGGGCCACTTCCGGGAGATCACCGCCATCTACCATGATCAGATCGAGGCGGTGCAGGCCTTCGACGAACTGGAGTGGAACCCCACCTTCCACAGCGTGCGCGACGGCTTCGGCGTCAACTACGGCGTGGCCGGCCTGGGCGCGGAGCTGCTCGCCAACCGGGCGAAGCTCGGCCCCAGCAAGAACTGCACGGATTGCATGTACGAGGAGTTCTTCCTCGAGTCCTGGGCCAATGGCGATCCCGCCCTCAACGTGGAGAAGGACTGGGCGGGACGGGCCGTGCAGGCGCTCTACCCGGATGATCCCTCCAACGTGAATCACAGCTACCTGGGCGATCCGGTCCGCATCCGCAACATCCACGCGGGCCCGGCGGAGACGCACGTCTTCCACCTCCACGCCCACCAGTGGAAGTTCTCTCCTGGTGAGGAGAACTCCAACTACCTCGATTCGCAGACGATCGGGCCGGGTTCCTCCTTCACCTACGACGTCAACTACGGCGGCTCCGGTAACCGCAACCTCACCGCCGGCGATTCCATCCACCACTGCCACCTCTACCCGCACTTCGCCCAGGGCATGTGGGCGCTGTGGCGCGTGCATGATGTCTTCGAGGCCGGCACCAACGACCGCCTCCTGCCCGACGGGGAGATCAAGGACGGCACGCCCAACCCCGCCGTCATCCCCATCCCGGATCGCGCCATGCCGCCCATGCCCACCTACTCGGACACCTGGGTGACGGACGCGTCGGGCGCCCCGACGTTGCGCCCCGCCTTCCCGGGCTTCCCCTTCTATGTCGCGGGCAAGGCCGGACACCGCCCGCCGCAGCCGCCAATGGATCTCGATGAGGACGGCGGTCTGCCTCGCCACATCGTCACCGCCGCCGTCGGACCGGTCACCTACGGGAAGCCCGGCAAGCGCTTCTACGTGGATCACACCGCGCTGGACATCAAGCTGCTCCCGAAGGACGGCACGTCCCTGGAGCAGGGCGCCATGTCGTTCCACGCGGGCCAGTTCCCCGGCGCCACCTTCGGCCCCCGGCCCTACTACACGCAGGACACCGTCGCGGCCTACCCGGGCTACACGGCCACCGGCGCCCCGGGCTACTTCTACGTCAACGGCCGCAAGCCGGTGGCGGGCGCCCCCTTCGCCGATCCCTGCCCCGAGACGGCCTCCATGCGCGACTACCGCGCCGCCTACGTGCAGATCGATCTGCAGAACATGAACCGCGCCGGCTGGCATGATCCCCAGGCGCGCCTCATGGTGCTCAACGGCGACGTGGCGGCCACCCAGTCCGGCCTGCGCCCACCGGAGCCCTTCTTCTTCCGGGCCGAGTCCGGTGAGTGCATCAACATGTACGCCACCAACCTCATCCCCAAGGATCTGCAGGCGGACGACTTCCAGATCTACGCCCCCACGGACACCATCGGACAGCACATCCACCTGGTGAAGTTCGACGTGATGTCCGCGGACGGCGCGGGCAACGGGTGGAACTACGAGGACGGCACCTTCTCCTTCCAGGAGGTGCTGCACCGGATCGAGCTGGCCAACGCGGCCGGCGGTGCCTACAAGGCCGACGGCACGGTGGATCCCGGTGGGCTGCGCGAGATACTGATACCCCAGGTGCATTCGCGCCTGGGCACGCTGGGCGCGCAGACCACCACCCAGCGTTGGTGGGCGGATCCCATCGAGGACGCCGCGGGCCTCGAGCGCCCGGTGGAGACCGTCTTCACGCACGATCACTTCGGTCCCTCGACCCACCAGCAGCACGGCTTCTACGGTGGCCTCATCGTGGAGCCCCGAGGCTCCAAGTGGAGGGATCCTCAGACGGGCACCTACTACGGCTCGCGCCTGAGCGACGGCGGTCCCACGCGCTGGCGCGCGGACGGCCTCACCAAGGATCCGGCCAACAGCTTCCGCGAGTTCGCCCTGGCCTTC
>QKJM01000100.1 GCA_003249315.1 Archangium sp. | reverse complement strand
AAATCATCATAGGTCAAGCTGGTGCTCAGGGTCTCCGTGGCGCTCGTGTCCGCCACACGGATGCTCGCCACGCGCCCCGCGTGATCGTACGTGAAGCTCGCATTGCGGCTCCCCTGCTGGCAGCGACTCAGGCGACCGCGTTCATCGTACATGCTCACATGGTGGTTGCCGAAGCCGTCGATGAACTCCTGGACGAGGCCGGACATGCTGTAGACGTAGCTCGAGGTCTGGCTGGCCGTCCTGGTAGACGAGGAAGTCTGCTCGGAAATGTTCCGCGACAACCCTGAAGCGAAGTAGCTGAACTCCTGGGTGGAGCCATTTCCCTGGGCCAGGAGCAGCGCCGAGGTCCTCGGGTCGTACTCATAGCGGAGCTGGACGTCGGGCCCGACCAGGCTGACGAGCTTGCCGCCGAACTGGGGCGCGTACTCCATCATCAGTACGTCACCTCTGGGCGTATGGACATGAGAGGGCTTGTCACCACCGGCCTCATAGCTGTAGCGGCTCGTCCGCCTGCCCACGCTCTCCGAGACCACCCGACCCAGGCCGTCATAGCCGCGCACGCCGAAGGGCGTGCCATCCACCGTGAAACCCGTCACGAGCTCACTGGAGCTGAAGTCCGTGTAGTGGAGGAGCACGAGGGTGCCGTTCGGCAGCAGCCTCTCGCTCACCCGGTCGAACGAGTCGTAGGAGTAGCGAGTCGTGTTGCCGAGCGGGTCCTCCTCGCTGACCTTCCGACCGAAGCCATCGTACTGGTAGCGCGTGGTGGCATACTGGGTGCCGTTCGCGCGGAACTGAGTGACGGTGACCGGGAGATCGAACAGGTTGAGATGGACGAGGGTGGTCCCCTCGCCTTCGATGCCCTTCCTCTGTGTCATGGCGACGGGATCGTGGATCGACAGCTCCACGTGGCCATCGGCGAACGTCGTGCGCCTCAGCGCACCCCAGCCATCGTATTCGTAGATCGTCTCGTTGATGGTCGGGGTCTGGGCGCGCGCCGTATGCTGAGCGTTCCACCACCAGTCATAGCGCTTCTCCGCGACGACCTGGCCGAGCACGTCGTAGGAATTCTCCGTCACCAGGCGGTAGATCCGCGCGGAGCCTTCGATGTCGTCGTCCTCAGCCTCTTCGGCGCACACCCGGCCCAGACCATCATAGTGAAGCCTTTTGCCGACGCCCTGCGGGTCGGTCTCCACCAGCACGGGCCAACCGCTCTCCTCGTTCCCGCGCGGGTAGTCGTACTCGTAGCGACGCTCGACCTGTTGCGGGCTCTCTGGAGACACGGCCTGCCCGACCAGACGCCCCATCACGTCGTAGGAAAAGGCGGTCGTCACCCCATTCACGTCGGTCTCGCGCCAGCGGCGACTCGTGATACGGGAGAGGCTGGTGCGGCTGCTCGCCTGCACTCCGTCGAAGCCCGTGGTGCTGGTGGTGGTGATCGTCGCCCCCCCTTCCACCGAGTGGGCGAACGCAACCACGGTGGTCTTGCCATTGAGGCTGGCCCGGAACTCACGCAGCAGGCCGTGGGTCGCCGCATTGGTGGGCGTATCGTTGTAGGCGAAAGTCTTGAAGAGCCCGCTGTCGAGCATCTCCGTCGCCTTGTTCACGTAGTAGGGAGCAGGTTCCTGGGCGATGGTCGCCATCGTCAGGTAGGTGTACTCCGTGCTCCTGGCGACGGCCGAGCCCACCGCTCCCGCCGCGGGGGCCGTGGAGAGGCGCTTGACATAGCGGACGAAGCCGAACGGATCCGCGGGGCACTGGCCTTCCACGCCAGCGGCCGGGTAATACTCGTACGTCGTCTTCACACCCGTCTTTTCGAGCGTGCTCAGCGTATTGCCATAGTCGTCCGTCTCCGTCTCGACGGTCTCGTCTCGTGAGGTGGAGGCTTGCAGATCCTCATACCGGGTGAGCACGGCGCGCGGCTTCTGCAGATTCGCCGGCTGCTGGTAGAAGGCCAGCGATGGATCCCCGTTGTAGGTGATGGTGGTGGTGGTCCGCGTCCCTTGCTGGGTCTTCACCTCCCTGGTCAGGAGGTGGAACTTGTTGAAGGTGCGCACCGTGGAAGAGAGCGTGGTCGCGCCGTCGACGACGTTCTCCGTGCTCTCGTACGTGTAGGCACCCCGCACCAGGTACAGGTTGTCCTCGTCCTCCACGAACACAGGACTACCGGACTCATAGCCGAGGAAGTTTCGATCCTGGCTGAAGCTGTAGGTCTTCGTGGTGTTGGCCTGGCCTCGCCCTGGAACCACGGTATGGGCCGTCGCATAGGGGATGTACCCCCCTCCGTTGACCTTGTGGCCCTGCTCCTTGTACTGGAGCGTCTCGATGGCGCCGGCAGGGTTCCTGAGCCTCTGGATGGCCTGAAAGGTCCCCAGGAGAAGCGTGTAGTAGATGGTGTACCTGGGCAGCGCCGTCCCGTCCCCCACGTCCTCGCTCGCATCGTAGGGCAGGGACACCGACGTCAACAGGGAGTTCTGGTACCTCAGCAGGATCCTGGCCGTCTTGCCGTGATCGACGGGGTAGCTGATCACGTAGGCGTTGGCGCCCTGGTAGGTGATCTCCAGATAGCTCTCGTTGGTCTGCAGGAAGACGACCTTCGTCAGGTAGGAGACGCCGTTCACCTGGTGGTCGTGATGGAACTGAAAGGTCTCCCCACTGGGAAAGCGCAGGAGGGAAAGCCGGGCGACCGGCTCGCTCCCGGCCCGGATCAACCGCTCGACCACGCCGTCCTTGTTGATGACGTCGAAGGTGTTGGCGTTGACCTTCCTCACGCGGAAGTCCTTGAGCTTCTGATCCTTGAAGGAGAGATCCTGACCGTCGGCCGGCAGCAGGTTGGCCCTGAAGGTCCTGCCATCGGACAGCGTCAGCACGTTCCTGTTGTTCCTCAGATCCAGCGCGCACAGGCTCATCGACCAGCCCGTGCCGAAGCCTCGGTTCGCGGTGTTGAGAGCCGAGAACGAGAGCTTGATGTCGCGGCTCAGACCGTCCAGGTTGGGCGGCCTGATCTGGACGACCTGAATGGAGGCTGTGTATTGCCCGGTTCTCGGATCCACGCCCGCGGTGAGGTATGATCCAAAACTGAAAGCGTTGGAATAGATCGACTCGTTCATGACGGAATCCCTGGGTTGCGCGCGCTCATTCCGCGACGCAGGCTGGACGCGGAATGAATCCTCCGCGACGAACTCGGAGTGTTTCGCCCGCCAGGCGTCTCGTGAATCCAGACGCCCGGCGGTCCGGCTCGAACTAAGCGGCCGAGATGCTCACGGAGTCACCCTGGTTGCCGGCCGGCTGGACCTTGAACCTGTGGGTGTTGCCGTAGTTGTCGACGATGGTGAAGGTAACGGTCCCCCAGTTGGGCGACGAGGTCCAGCTACAACCACTGGTCCTGAGCACACTCACCGCCCACTGGTTGGAGCCGACGGTCATCGTGTACCCGTAGGACTGCACGCATCCACCACTCACATTGTCGCGCGCATTCGCGCTGGTCGTCCCCGGAAGGAAGGACCTCCCCTTGGTGAGGAAGCGGTCCTTGGCGACCCCGTTGTCGAACCCGAGGTTGTAGAAGTAGGTCGAGCTCCTGATGATACTCTCGGCGCGCAGACCAGCGGGTAACGTCCAGAAATACGCCGTGATGGTCTGATGGAGATCCGGGTTGAAGCTGGTGTACACCTGGTCCTGCTTGGTCTCGGTCGCCTGCGTCAACTGCGACACCTGAATGGAGAGCGGCGTGATGGCGTTCAGCGTGACGCTGCTCGTGAAGTTGTACTCGCCGGTCGACATATTCGTCGTGAGGACGGTACCGTCGTCCAGCACCATGCGAGCCATCAACCTCTCCGTGCCGATCCTTCTCGAGCGGATGTAGCGGGAGAATACATCGGGGACGTTGTTGCGCTGAGTCCTGGCTCCCCCAGCCGGCGCCGCGTCCGTGTCGCCACAGCCCGCGGAAAGTTCCGCCTGGAGGACATCCACCTCCTGCGCTCCCTCGATCATCCTGGAGAATGACCCCATGTCGTAATTGTTGCGCTGCGTGTCGACGAACCAATCCGTCGGCATGGTCGTCTGTCCGAGATTCGACGAAAAGGCGACGACGGTGATCGAGGCGCTCTCCGACGGGGACAGCGGAACCTTGACCGGAATTCCATTCTGGTACTCCTCCTTCAGGACCTCGATCTCGACCTTGGTCTGCTGATTTCCGTTGGCATAGAATTGATCCAGGGTGGGCTTGATCTCGAATCGGGTGATCGTGGACGACATGGCGAAGCTCCTCGAATTGGTTGCACCACTGTCTAAAGGCACGACTGCTCACAGGCCTGCCACGAAACACCTTATCCCGCCCCGAGACTCTGGGAAGCACTCTCGGTAAACCCAGAATCCATTTCACAATCGGACCCCTCAGAACAGGTTATACGACCTGTTCCGACAAATCTCACTAAATCAATTTCTATCTATTTGAGTCTCGCGAGCGGAGTCTTGCCTTCCTGGAAAAGGGAAGCCGCTCGCGTGTGAGGCATGAACACGTGAGCGGAGGCTCAGCGGCGGACTTCGTAGGGAAACCGGACGTGCAGCTTCAGGTACGCCTGCCCCACGTGCCACACCGACTGATTCAGAGGACCCAGCCCCAGCGTCCCGAGCTGCTGCGGGACATAGAATCCGGAAGCCCACCCCAGGCTCACGCCGAAGCTCTTCACCGGCATGAGTTCCAGCTCGGCCATCAGGTCCGCGCCGGGACGAACGAAGTGCGTCGTGGGCAGCACGTCCGAGTGGATGAAGGCGTAGGTGAGCAGCAGCCCCAGGCCGAGCCGAAGCCGCACGGCGCCCTCCCCTATCGACTGCATCAGGCCCACCGGCCGCCAGGTCACGCCATAGATGCCGGTGTTCCGCACCTTCGGGGAGATGAAGAAGCTGTCTGGGATGAACAGGGACGGAGAGATACGCACCTCGTTCACGTTCTTCGCCATTCCCCGATAGCGCTTGGGAATGGCCCGCCCGTTCTTGCGGATCCACTCCTTGTCGATGATTGCATCGACGTTGAGCTTCAGCCCGAAGTGAACGGGCTGGTCATCGAACACGGGACCGGAAATGACAAACGCCGCGGGCCCGACGCCCACGTCCACCGGAACCGTATAACGGGCGGCGAGTGCGGGAGTCGAGACGAGGATCAGGGATAGCAGGAGAGCACGCATCCCAAGAGCATACCCCACGCGCTCAGTCGGGCTTCACCAGCCCCCGCCGAGCCGTCTCCCTCCGCTTCGCACGCACCTTGCCAGCCACCTTCAGCAGCGCCCTGTCCCGCTCCCAGCGCTCTCGCGTCGGCGCGTCCACCCGGGCCCAGAGCGGCTCCAGTCCATCCACCAGCCGCTGGCACAGATCCAACGTCCCCCCCAGGGCCATATGCACCGCCGGAGAGGTCGGATCCGCCAGCGCCAGTCCTCGCATCGCCACCACCAGCGCCAGCACCTCCTCACGCACCTCCTCCGGCCAGCCCGCGCCGCGCCCCACCCGCAGGAGCCAGCCGAGCAACGCCGCGTATACGTGGCAGTCCTCCGCCGTGCGAAAGGGCTTCACGTAGCGCGTATAGCCATCTCCTGGCAGCACCTCCTCGGGAGCCACATCCACCTCGTGCAGGTGCAACACCGCGTGGGGCACCTCGGGGACGAAGGGCGTGGGCGGCAACTCCGTGAGCGACACCCCCGGGCGGCGCGCGTCGAGCCGCACCACCCGCAGCCGGTTGCGGCCCTGCTCATCCTGTCCCTCGCTGGCCACCACCCACAGTACGTCCGCCGCGCTGCCCAGGGTGACGAAGGCCTTGGTGCCGCTCAGTCTCGACGGGCCCTCACAAGCACCGCTGAGCCGCGTGCGCATGGCCGCGGGGTGCCCGCCCTCCGCCTCGGTGACGCACAGCGCCCCTCGCTGCTCCCGAGCCATCCCCGGGAAGAGCGAGCACAGCGCGGCGTGATAGCCCGAGGCGAATGCATATCCCAGCCGGTCCGCCGCGAAGCCCCCCGCGAAGGCGAAGTCCACCGGCGTGGAGAATCGCTCCGCCAGCCGGAGGTGCTGCTTCCACCAATCCCCGACGGAGCCCAGGGGCGTCGAGACGGTCGGCTCGGTGAGAAGAAAACCCAGGAGTTCTTCCATGCAACCACTCTAGTTGGAACCCGTGCCCGTCCGTCACCGAAGCGTCACGACCTGTCCCTCCGTGGTCCATTACCGTGCATACACCATGAACACTCCTCCCAGCCTGCGCGCCGCGACCTGCGGCGCCCTCCTCGCGCTCGGCGCCACCCACGCGGAGGCCGCCCAGAGCCGCACCACCTACGTGGTGAATGAAATCTCCACCTTCAACGCCGATCTCGACGGCCAGGACCGCGCCGAGAAGTACACGAAGATGAAGGAGTCCCCCTTCACCTTCTTCCGCGGCAGCAACCACCTGTACTGGAAGGACTACGGCGACTCGTCCCTGCTCTTCACCTATGGCGGCGGCGCCTACACCCGCACCTGGCTGGGCGGGGACATGCACGTCAACAACACCGGCGCCTTCGATGACGATCAGGGCGACATCGTCTTCGGCCTCAATGACTTCGACGAGGCCGTCATCGGCGACTACCAGCTCGACGTGTGGCGAATGGCCATCAGCCTCGTGCTGGCCGCCCGGGAGAACGGCCTCTTCACCCGCGCCGAGCAGGAGTCCTTCGTCGACGCCTTCTCCGAGTCCTACCTCGACACCCTGGACGCCTACGTCGGCAACAGCGACGAGAGCACGCGCAAGTTCCTCGCGAGCAACACCTATGGCCGGCTCAACAACTTCCTCGTGGACGTGGAGGACAGCAACAGCCGGGTGGAGCTGCTCGACAAGTGGACGGTGAAGGTCTCCGGCATCCGCCGCCTCGACACCTCCTCCCATCCGGATCTCGCCGCGGTGCCCTCCTCGGTGGAGAGCGACCTTCTCTCCCAGATGGGCGCCTACCGCGCCACCCTCAGCGGAGGCTCCCTCCCCGCCAGCTACTTCACCGTGAAGAGCGTGGCGCGGCGCCTCAACGCCGGCATCGGCTCACTCGGCGTGAGCCGCTACTACGTCCACATCGAGGGCCCCTCCTCCTCCCAGGACGACGATCGCATCCTCGACGTGAAGGCCCAGGGAACCCCGAGCGCCTGGCCCTACCTGGGCCTCTCCTCGGTGAGCATGACCAACGCCACCTGCGGCGGCAACATGGCGTACCGCACCGTGCTGGCCTACAAGGCGCTCGGCTACCGCGTGGACGATCACCTGGGGTGGATGTCGCTCGCCGATGGCCTCACCTACAGCGTGCGCGAGATCTCCCCCTGGAAGGAAACCTTCCCCACCTCCGAGCTCGACACCCTCACCCGCTTCACCAAGCTCGCCGAGCAGTGGGGACAGGTGCTCGCCACCCACCATGCCCGCGCTGACAAGGACTGGGACGCCTCCGTCTTCCCCTACTCGCTGGACGGAGAGGTCCGCTCCCTCACCGACGGCGACCACTCCGGCTTCCGCGCCCTGGTGCGCACCCTCGCCACCGACTACGCGGACCAGGTGGAGTACGACTACTCCAGCTTCGTTGCCCACTTCTGATGTCCCCGGGTCTGAATTGACCCGCCCCCGGGCATTCGACCCGGGGGCTCGACTCAGGCCAGGGAGACCTTCGGCTCGCAGGCCCGCGCCGGCTCGGGGTTGAGTCGAATGAGCATCTCCACCACGCCGAGGGCGATGAAGTCGAACAAGGACTCGGAGCGCCCGAGCTGCGGCCAGCTCGAGCTGGCCAACAACGAGGCGCGAGCCTGAGGAGAGGCACTCCCTTCCTCGATGTCCTCGGTGGCGGCGCGGCAGGCGGCCAACACGTCCGAGACGTCGATGGCCGCGGCCACCGGGCGCATGATCTGCGCGAGCACCTCGTCATCGAGGTGCGGGGGAGGAGGCCCGTCCCGCAGGGCCTCGGCGACCTCCGCCATGTGGAACACCAACTGCCCCGACTTGTAGAAGGGGTGCTGGACGGCGACATCGAGCATGCACCGCGCTCGCGCGGGATGCTCCTGACGCAGCATCTTGCCTCGCTGGGCGAGTGCCACCAACACCGCGCGCGTGCGGTGCGTCACCCGCGCCATGTTCACCAGCAGCGCCTCGTCGGCTTTCTTCATCCCGGCTCCCAGGTGCTACGCGGTGCGAAGAACGTGCCCAGCTCGCGGATGCCTGCAAGATCAGCACCCATCCCGCATCCAACGCAAGGGACACACCTCGAAACATCTGCCAGCCGGGGACGCTCTCGCGGAGGAGTCGGATGACACACTGAGTCATCCTGCTTCTCCTGGCGAAGAGAGAGCCACGGCCCTGGGGTCAGCCACACCCCACTGCATGGAGCGACGCGCTCCCCGCGCTCAGTCCCGGAAGCTCGCCCACACGGGTGCGTGATCCGACGGCTGCTTGCCCTTGCGCGCCTCACGGTCCACACCGGCCTCCACCAACCGCTCCACCAGCGGCGCCGTGGCGAAGAGGTGATCAATCCGCAGTCCCCGATTCTTCGGGAAGGCCAGCATCCGGTAGTCCCACCAACTGAACTTCTGCTCGTCCGGGTGCAGCTTGCGGAAGGTGTCCGTCAGCCCGAAGGCGCACAGCTCACTCAGGGCCGCCCGCTCCGCGTCCGTGCAGAGCGTCTGTCCCCGCCAGCCCTCCGGATCCCACACGTCGAGATCCGCGGGCGCCACGTTCCAGTCGCCACACAGCACCAGCGGCTCGTCTGGCCTGTGCCGCGTATCGAGGTAGCGCCGCAGCCGCTCGTACCACTGCAGCTTGTACGCGTACTGCTCCGAGCCCACCTCCTGCCCGTTCGGCGCGTACGCGCTCACCACCCGTACCCCGTCCACGGTCGCGGCGATCAGCCTCGCGTGCGTGTCGTCCACCCCGTCCGACAGACCGCACAGCACCTCCGTCGGCTCCGTCCGCGCCAGGATGGCCACCCCGTTGTACGTCTTCTGGCCGTGTACCGCCGCGTGGTAGCCCGCCTCCCGCACGGCCTCCATGGGGAAGTCCGTGTCCGTACACTTGAGCTCCTGCAGGCACAGCACGTCCGGTTGAAACCGGTTCAGCCACTCCGTCAGCCTCTCCAGGCGGGCGCGGATCGAGTTGATGTTCCAGGCAGCGATCTTCATCCCGCCCAACGTCGCACGTCACCTCGCCTCCCGCCACGGTTTTCCGTGAGCCCCCTCGGCCCCGGGTGTGGCTCCCTGGCCACAGGGGCTCGCCCGGAGAGCGGAGGATCGTCCTCCTCGGCCCTCACTCCCGCGCTCTTCCAGAGGGAGAGGGGCATGGCACGGGCATCGCACAGGCCTCCCCCCAATAAGGAGCGCCATCATGAGGAATACCCTTCTGTCCGCCTGCCTCGCCATCCTCGCCCTCTCCGCCAGCACCGACAGCGAGGCCACCCCTCTCGCGCCGCCTCCCGCCCCCTCCGTGCGAACCACGCCGCCCGCGGCGCCTGCCGTTCCGCCCACCCCCACCGCGGAGGTCGGGTCCACTCCCGTCGAGGAGACCCCGCCCGACGACCCCTTCGCCCTCGTCCAGCAGGCCCGCCACCTCCTCGAGCTCGGCGACACCGAGAGCGCTCGCCACGCCGCCGAGGCCGCGCTCGAGCTGGAGCCCGAGTACCCCGAGGTCTACCAGGTGCTCGGCCGCGTCGCGCTCGTCACCGGAGACCTCCCGCGAGCCATCGCCCGGTTCCAACAGGTCATCCACCTGGATCCGTACCACGGGTATGCCCTCAACAACCTGGGCTACGCCTGGCTGCTCACCGGAGAGAACGCGCGAGCGGCCGAGGTACTCGCCCTCGCCGCCTACCAGTTGCCCCACGTGGCCTTCGTCCACAACAACCTGGGCCTCGCCTACGAGCGGCTCGGCCGCCTCGAGGAGGCCCGCATGGCCTTCGACACCGCCACCCGGCTCGAGCCCCGGCACGCCCGGGCCCACCTCAACCTCGAGCGGTTGAATCCCCAGGACCGGTCCTCCGTCGACCTGCTGACATTCCTGAGCCGCAACGATCCGGGGTGCCCCGAGTAGCCCCTCGAGCCCTCGCGCGATCACCCGTCAGGCAGACACCTTCTCATTCCGGTTCCCCGTCCGGCGGTTTAACGTCCCCACCTTTCTCCTACCCCAATATCCCCGCGCACCATGAATCCGGCCCGCGAGATGAGCCAGCCCGACACCTCCCTCCCCGAAATCACGCCGGCCCCGCCCTCGCCGCCACCAAAGCCCGGAGTCGGCGCCCGGCTGTGGCGGTGGACGAAGCGGCTGCTGGTGCTGGCCGCCGTGGGGCTGGTGCTGCTCGCGGCGGGCGGCGTCGGCACCTACCTCTACTTCAGCCAGGGCCTGCCCTCGGTGGAGGCGCTGCGCAACTACGCCCCACCACAGGTCACCAAGGTGCGGTGCGCGGATGGCTCCATCTGCGCCGAGTTCTACCAGCCGCAGGGCCGCCGCACCCTGGTTCGGATAGAGGATCTGCCTCCCCACGTGCGCAACGCCTTCCTCGCCGCCGAGGACTCCGACTTCTACAAGCACGAGGGCCTCGACTTCTTCGGCATCACCCGCGCGGCGGTGAAGAACCTCATCCCCGGCAGCCGCAAGTCCGGCGCCTCCACCATCACCCAGCAGGTGGTGAAGAACCTGCTGCTCACCCCCGAGCGCAAGCTCTCGCGCAAGATTCGCGAGTGGATCCTCACCCCGCGCGTGGAGGAGGCGCTCACGAAGGATCAGATCCTCAACCTCTACGTCAACCAGGTCTATTACGGCCAGGGGCGCTACGGGATCGAGGAGGCCGCGCTCTACTACTTCGGCAAGCACGCGGAGGCGCTGGGCATCGGCGAGGCGGCGGTGCTGGCGGGCACGGTGCAGTCGCCCAACCGGATCAACCCGGAGACCAACATCGTCAAGGCCAAGGCGCGCCAGCGCTACGTGCTGGGGCAGATGGCGCAGCACGGCTTCCTGCCGCGGGAGGAGGTGGAGGCGGAGCTGGAGAAGCCGATCGTCCTCGCCCCCCGGCCGCCGCCCCAGCCCGGTGCCTACTACGCCGAGGAGATCCGCCGCATACTGCTCGCCCGCTACGGCGAGGAGACGGTGCTCACCGGCGGGCTGCGCGTGGACATCGCCATGGACCCGAAGCTGCAGGCGCTCGCCGACCAGGCGGTTCGCGAGGGGCTGGAGGCGGTGGATCGTCGCCAGGGCTACCGCGGCCCGCTCGG
>QKJM01000959.1 GCA_003249315.1 Archangium sp. | reverse complement strand
CATGGCGGGCAAGAACGTGGAGAAGCGAGACAACCAGACCCTCTGCTGCTCCTTCTGCGGCAAGTCGCAGAAGGAGGTGAAGAAGCTCATCGCGGGGCCGACGGTCTACATCTGCGACGAGTGCATCGGGCTGTGCAACGACATCATCGCGGAGGAGATCGACCGCGAGGAGAGCAAGGACACCAAGCTCCGCATTCCGCGGCCGAGCGAGATCAAGGCGATTCTCGACGAGTACGTCATCGGCCAGGAGCGGGCGAAGAAGGTGCTCTCGGTGGCGGTACACAACCACTACAAGCGGATCGAGTCCAAGGTCGCCATGGACGACGTGGAGCTGCAGAAGAGCAACATCCTTCTGCTGGGCCCCACGGGCAGCGGCAAGACGCTGCTGGCGCAGACGCTGGCGCGAATCCTCAACGTCCCCTTCACCATCGCGGACGCCACGTGCCTCACCGAGGCCGGCTACGTGGGTGAGGACGTGGAGAACATCATCGTCAACCTGCTGCAGGCGGCGGACCACGACATCGAGCGGGCTCAGCGCGGCATCGTCTACATCGACGAGATCGACAAGATCGCCCGCAAGTCGGAGAACCCGTCCATCACCCGCGACGTGTCGGGCGAGGGCGTGCAGCAGGCGCTGCTGAAGATCATCGAGGGCACGGTGGCCAACGTGCCGCCGAAGGGTGGTCGCAAGCACCCTCAGCAGGAGTTCCTGCAGGTGGACACGACGAACATCCTGTTCATCTGCGGCGGGGCCTTCGGTGGGTTGGAGCAGGTGATCGAGCGGCGGCTGGGCGGACGGAGCCTGGGCTTCGGGGCGGACATCCAGTCCAAGAAGCAGCGCAACCTCTCGGAGCTGCTCAAGCACGTGGAGCCGGAGGATCTGCTGAAGTTCGGCATGATTCCGGAGTTCATCGGCCGCCTGCCGATCGTCACGGCGCTCGAGGAGCTGGACGAGTCGGCGCTGGTGAACATCCTCAGCCAGCCGAAGAACGCGCTGACGAAGCAGTACAAGCGGCTCTTCGAGCTGGACGGCATCTCGCTCAAGTTCACGGACGGGGCGCTCAAGGCGATCGCCGTGGAGGCCATCCGCCGGAAGGCGGGAGCGCGCGGCCTGCGCTCCATCCTGGAGGGGGCGATGCTGGACGTCATGTACGAGCTGCCCTCGCGCAAGACGGCTCGGGAGGTGGTCATCTCCGAGGACGTGATCCTCAAGAAGAGCGAGCCGGTGGTGCTGCACGCTCAGGAGACGAAGGAGCCCGAGACGAAGAAGGAGAGCGCCTAGCGCTCGGGCCCACGGAGCCTCTACCACCGTGTATGCCCCCTCTCCCTCTGGGAGAGGGCTGGGGTGAGGGTGCCTCGTTCCCAGGGTCGAACCAGAAGCCCCCGCGGGTCCCGCGCAGTGAGTGGGACGCACGGGGGCTTCCGCCTATCCGCTCCATGGCCTGGAGACGGAGCGAAGGAGGCACCCGGGACGTGACGCGCCGAGTCGCGGCTTCACAGGGATGGGGAGTCGGTGTAGGCGCCGGTAGAGAGAGGCAGCCGCCCACCACCGGGGGCGTGAGCGAGCGTGTCCGGGGGTCGCTAAAGAAGCAGCCGGACACCCGAAGGCCATTCGGTGTTCCCTTGCTGGCAGGCCATCATTCCCCATCTTTCAGCCGGGGAACGGTCAACGCAGGGGCCGTGTTATAGAGACCGTCTTCACCTGCTCGTGCTCGTGCTCGGGAGCGCGGGTGGGTCAACATTCAGGGACTTGCGCCTTCGGGTGGCAAGCAGGCAGGTGGCGAATACATGTTCTTCGGAAGAGACGACAAAAGGGATGCCCAGAAGCGTGGGAGCACTGTTCCGCTCCTGCCGCTGCGGGACATCATCGTGTTCCCGCACATGGTGGTCCCGCTGTTCGTCGGCCGGGAGAAGTCCATCGCGGCGCTGAAGGACGCGATGGCGCACAAGGGCCCTGACGACAAGGCCATCATCCTCCTGGCCGCCCAGAAGAAGGCCAAGACGAATGACCCGTCGCCGGACGACATCTTCCACTTCGGGACCATCGGCCACGTCATCCAGCTCCTCCCGCTGCCCGACGGCACGGTGAAGGTGCTGGTGGAGGGCGTGCGCCGGGCCCGGGTGAAGAAGTTCCTCCCCAACGACTCCTTCTTCATGGTGGAGGCCGAGGAGGTCGAGGAGCAGCTCGAGAAGTCCGTGGAGCTCGAGGCCCTGGTGCGCAGCGTCCACTCGGTGTTCGAGGCCTTCGTCAAGCTCAACAAGCGGATTCCCCCCGAGATGCTCATGCAGGTGGCGAGCATCGATGATCCGGCCCGCCTGGCGGACACCATCGTTGCGCACCTCTCCCTCAAGCTGAACGACAAGCAGGCGCTGCTCGAGACCGAGAGCCCGGCCAGGCGGCTGGAGAAGCTCTACGAGCTGATGCAGGGCGAGATCGAGATCCTCCAGGTGGAGAAGAAGATCCGCACCCGCGTCAAGAAGCAGATGGAGAAGACCCAGAAGGAGTACTACCTGAATGAGCAGATGCAGGCCATTCAGAAGGAGCTGGGCGAGCGCGACGAGTTCAAGAACGAGATCCAGGAGATCGAGGAGAAGCTCAAGAACAAGCGGATGAGCAAGGAGGCCACGCTCAAGGTCAAGAAGGAGCTGAAGAAGCTCCGGATGATGAGCCCGATGAGCGCCGAGGCCACCGTGGTCCGCAACTACATCGACTGGATCATCTCCCTCCCCTGGTACGAGGAGACGCAGGATCGGCTCGACGTGGTGGAGGCCGAGCGGGTGCTCAACGAGGACCACTACGGCCTCAAGCGCCCCAAGGAGCGCATCCTCGAGTACCTGGCGGTGCAGCAACTGGTGAAGAAGCTCAAGGGCCCCGTGCTGTGCTTCGTGGGTCCCCCCGGCGTGGGCAAGACGTCGCTGGCGCGCTCCATCGCCCGGGCCACCGGCCGCAAGTTCGTCCGCCTGTCCCTCGGTGGCGTGCGCGACGAGGCTGAAATCCGTGGCCACCGGCGCACCTACATCGGCGCGATGCCGGGCAAGCTCATCCAGTCGCTGAAGAAGGCGGGGAGCAACAACCCGGTCTTCCTGCTCGATGAGATCGACAAGATGAGCACCGACTTCCGCGGCGACCCGAGCGCGGCGCTGCTGGAGGTGTTGGATCCGGAGCAGAACCACAACTTCAACGACCACTACCTGGACCTGGACTACGACCTGTCCAAGGTGATGTTCATCTGCACCGCGAACACGATGCACAACATCCCCGGTCCGCTGCAGGACCGCATGGAGGTCATCCGGATCGCGGGGTACACGGAGCCGGAGAAGCTGAACATCGCGCGGCGCTACCTCATCCCCAAGGAGCAGGAGTCCAACGGGCTGGCGGACCTCAAGGTGGACATCACCACCGACGCGCTGAAGACGATCATCCACCGCTACACCCGTGAGACGGGCGTGCGCTCGCTGGAGCGGGAGATTGGCGGCGTGTTCCGGAAGATCGCCCGCGACGTGCTGAAGAACGGCAAGCGGGACATGGTGGTCGATCGGAGGACGGCGATGAAGTACCTGGGCACCCCGCGCTTCCGCTACGGCGTGGCCGAGAGCGAGGACCAGGTGGGCATCGTCACCGGCCTGGCCTGGACGGAGCTCGGCGGGGAGATCCTCACCACCGAGGCCACCGTGATGCCAGGCAAGGGCAAGCTCATCATCACCGGCAAGCTGGGCGAGGTGATGCAGGAGTCGGCTCAGGCGGCCATGTCGTACGTGCGCTCGCGCGCGGAGCGGTTCGGGATCGACCGCAAGGCGTTCGAGAACTACGACATCCACGTCCACCTGCCCGAGGGCGCCATTCCCAAGGACGGCCCGTCCGCGGGTGTCACCATCTGCACCGCGCTCGTGTCCGCGCTCACCCGCGTCAAGGTGCGCCGGGTCGTGGCGATGACGGGTGAAATCACCCTGCGCGGCCGGGTGCTGCCCATCGGCGGCCTGAAGGAGAAGACGCTGGCCGCCCACCGGGCGGGCATCAAGACGGTCCTCATCCCCAAGTCGAACAGGAAGGACCTGAAGGACATCCCGAAGAAGATCCGCCAGGCGCTCCGGATCGTCCCCGTGGAGTTCGTGGATGACGTGCTGCGCGAGGCGCTCGTCCTCGAGAAGCCCGAGGAGTTCGGTCGTCCCAAGGAGCCCGCCCAGGCGCCCGAGGCCGTGGCTCCGGCCCCGGCCTGATGCTTACCCTCTCCCTTTCCCTCTCCCTCTGGGAGAGGGCCAGGGTGAGGGGGCCTGTCCCTGTCCTCCCCTCCGTGTGCCCCCTTCCTCCATGAAGAGAGGGCCCGGGGTCTCCGAGTGGACGCACGGGAGCAACCCGGGGAGCGAGCCACCCTCACCCCGTCCCTCTCCCGGGGGGAGAGGGGTGGGAACACTCTCGGCTGACGCGGTAGAACTTCGTCTGGTGGCTTCTCTCGCTCGCTCCTCTCCTCGTTCCCTTCTGCTCGCCCTGCTGCTCGCGGCCGGCGCATGCGGGCCCTGTGGTTTTCAGCCGGAGCCGGGCGTCAAGGTCGTCGTCCCCGCGATGCCGACCACCCTCGACTGGAACCACTCGGATCCCACGAGCTGGGTCAACTACCCCATCATGCTCGCCACCCAGCGAGGGCTCACCACGCTCGGGGTGGACAACTCCGTCCAGCCCGGGCTCGCGGAACGTTGGGAGCGCTCGCGCACCGCCGAGGGCCAGGAGGTCTACACCTTCCACCTCCGTCGGGATGTCCTCTGGTCCGATGGTGTTACCCCGCTCTCCGCCGAGGACTTCGTCGTCGGCTGGCACCGTGCCCTCCAGGGCCGCGAGCGGGGGGAGATGGCCGACCTCGCCGGCGCCGCCGAGGTGCTCGCCCTCCAGGAACAGGGTGCTCCCGCCGAGCAGGTGCGGGCCGCCCTGGCTCGCGTGGGTGTCGAGGCCCTGGATGCCCACACCCTGCGCGTCACCCTGGCCCGGCCTCGCAGCTACTTCCTCGCGCGCCTCGCCAACGTGTACCTCTTCTTCCCTGCGCCCTCCGCCGACCTCGCTGGCAGGACGGACGAGCAGGTGCGCGACTACTTCGACCGGCCTCGTGACGGACGGCCCCTGTCGCTCGGCCCCTACCGTGTCGAGCGGTGGGACCGGGCCGGCGAGCGTGTGCGGCTCGTCCACAACCCGTACTCCGCCTTTTCGCCGCCGCTCGGCCCCGGCGAGCGCGCCGCCCCCGTCCTCACCCTGATGAAGTCGGAGATCGGCTCCGCCCTCTACGAGCGGGAGCGGGTGGACTTCGTCTTCGTGGACAGCGCCGTGGCCCTCCAGGGGCGGCGTCCGAAGGATCTCCAGCGCGAGTCGTTGCTCTCCACCTACTTCCTCGCCTTCAACACCGAGCGCCCGCCGTTGGATCGGCCCGAGGTGCGCCGTGCGCTGGCACGGGCGATCGATCGGGAGGCGTTGCTGAAGGGGCTGCTGCCGGCCGCGCGTCCCAGCCACGTGCTGCTGCCACCCGAGCTGCCTGGAGCGGCCACGCCCGAGGAGGCCACGCGCCTGCCCCACTTCGAGCCCGAGCGTGCCCGCGCGGAGCTGGTCGGGGTGCCAGGGCTGGAGCGTCCGCTGCGGCTCGTCTACCGGGCGGGGGATTCCTTCGTCCCCGAGGTGGCGATCGCCGAGCGCCTGGCCGCGCAGCTCGCCGAGGTGGGCGTGCGGGTGACGCTGGATGCGCGCGCGGACTTCTCTTCCGAAGTGGCCCGACGCACCGAGGAGGGGCCTCGCGCGTATGATCTGTACCTGCGCCGCCTGGGCGCGGACTACGCGCACCCCAACACCTTCTTCACCCTCTTCGAGCGCACTGGCAACCACCAGACGGGCTGGGAGACGCAGCAGGGCGGCGAGCCCCTGGCACGCTTCGAGGCGCTGCTGGAGGAGGCGGACGCCGAGCCCGACGCGGCCCGCGCGCGCACCCTCTACGGACAGGCCCAGGCCGTGCTGCTCGACGAGATGGCGGTGATCGCGCCGCTCTACCACCCGGATCGCTACTTCCGCACCCGCGACTCCCTGCGTGGGGTGGACGTGGACCCCTTCAACTTCCTCTCCCTGCGCTCGCTGCGCCTGGCGCCCGCGCCGGAGGTGCCCTGAGTCGTGCCTCCCGCCCTCGTTCGCATCGGCCGGCAGTTGGTGCTCGTGCCCCTCGTCGCGCTGGCCTCCTACTACCTGATGGCCGCGCTGCCCCTCACCACCGAGGATGATTCCAAGCGGCAGGTGTCCCCGGAGGTGCTCGCGTCCTACCGGAAGGATCTGGGCCTGGGGCAGCCGCTCGGCTTCCTCCGCCCGTGGGAGAAGCTCTTCGCCGGGGAGCGGTTGGGCACCAGCGCCCAGGGCGTCACCGGGGACGAGCTGCTCCTCAAGCTCTCCGGTAGCGTGGGCGTGGGCCTCTTCGCGCTGGCGCTGGCGCTCACCTGGGCGCTGCTCTTCGCGTTGCTGCGTGCCCGCTGGCGGCGCGGTCGGCTCGCGGTGCTGGAGGACGCGCTGCCCGCCGTGGCCTTCGGCACCCCCGTCTTCATTCCCGCGCTGCTGCTCGCGCCCTCCGTGGTGGAGCGCGGCCACCTGCTGCCCGAGCTGTCCGCCGCCTTCGTCATCTCCGTCTGGCCGGGCATCTTCCTTGGCACCCTGGTGGGGGACGCGCTGGAGACGGAGCTGGCGCGGGACTACGTGCGCACCGCACGGAGCAAGGGCCTCGCGCCTCGCACGGTGCTGTGGCGCCACGTGCTGCCCAACGTGCTGCCCGCGCTACTGGACGCCGTGGGCCCTGTGGCCACCTCTTTGCTGGCCGGCTCCTTCGCCGCCGAGCGCGTCTTCGGCCTGCCGTACTTCGGTCAGCTCTACGTCCTCGCCGTGCTGCAGAAGCAGGTGGCCGTGGTGGTGGTGGCCACCACCGTCTTCGCCTCGCTGCTCGTCATCGTCGGAATGGTGGTGGAGCTGGCGCGCCTCGCGGTGGATCCCCGTGCGCGGGAGGCCCGGCCATGAGCGCGCCTCGCGTGCCAGTTCGGGCCTGGGTGGGACTCGGACTCCTGGTGGGACTGGGCCTCGCCAGCTTTCTCGCCGCGCGCGTCTTCCCCGAGGCGCTGGCTCGTACCTGTCCTCTGGGGATGGATCCGACGCGGCCGGATCGCACGGTGTGCGAGCTGGCCTTCGGTGGCCTGTGGGTCTCCCTGGCGGTGGGGCTGGCGGCCGGGGCTCTCTCCACGGTGCTGGGGCTGGGAGTGGCGGTGGGGGCCCGGGTGGTGGGAGGGGTGGTGGAGCGCTGGCTCCTGCGGGGAGTGGATGCGGTCTTCGCGCTGCCGGACGTACTGGTGGTGATGGTGTTGCAGCTCGCTGGCCAGTCGTTGGTGGACGCGGGCCAGGGAGGGGGCCTGGGTCCCTTCGGGCTGATGGTGACGTCCCTGGCGATGGTGGGGTGGGCGGGGCCGGCGCGGATGTTCCGCAACCGCCTGGCCACGCTGGAGGGCCAGGAGTTCATCGCCGCCTCTCGGGCGCTGGGGGCGGGTCGGTGGCACCTGCTGCGAGTCCACCTGTGGCCCGCGCTGCGCCCCTTCGTGCTCGCCGTCTTCCTCAGCAGGTTGCCGGCCGCCATCCTCACCGAGTCCACCGTCAGCTTCTTCGGCATCGCCCGCATGGAGCCCATGTCGCTGGGCCGCTACCTGGGCACCAGCTACGCGGCCCTCATCTACGAGGGGGGCTCGCGGGTGGTGCTGCCCGCATGGGGGTTGCTGGTGCTGCTGGTGCTCGGCGCCTCGCTGTCCTCCCAGGCCCTGGGGGCCGGGGCGCGGAGGGCCTGAGCGGGGGTTGGTCGGCCCCCCTCCGGGGAGGAGAGAACGTGGAATTCCCCTCTGGGGGAAGTGGGTTGCCCACACACGGAAACCCCCATCCCTGGAGCCGCCATGTCGATCATCAACGAGGAGCTGCCCATCGCCACGGGGCGCGGCCGCACGCGCAAGGTCGAGGACGAGCTGAGGCTCGAACCGGCGCGGGGGACGGTGCTCATCGTGGAGGATGATCCGGCACACCGGGAGTTGCTGGTGGAGTTGCTCTCTCAGTGGGGCTACGCGCCGCTGCCGGTGGGGAGCGCCGAGGAGGCGGAGTTCGCCGTGCGCAACAAGCCGATGGACGCGGCGGTGGTGGACGTCTTCCTGCCGGGGCGCAGCGGCACCAACCTGATGACGCGGCTGCGCGAGAAGTTCCCCGAGGCGGTGCTGATCGGCGTGAGCGCGATGAGTGACGCCTCCATGGCTCGCAAGTGCAAGGGGCTGGGGGCGGATCTGTTCATCGGCAAGCCCCTGTCGCCGGAGAAGCTGGCTCGTGCGCTGCAGTCGAAGCACCGGAGCTGGCACTAGCGGGTGAGGCGCGTACGAATGGGTTGCGTGGCAGGGCGGAAGCGTTGACACTGACTCCTGTGCAGACGCTCGCTCCCGGCCTCCTCCTGGCGATGCCCCAGATGGGCGACCCGAACTTCCGCCGCGCGGTCATCTTGATGCTCGAGCACGGCGAGGGGGGCTCCATGGGTCTGGTCATCAACCGGGGAGCGCCCCTGACGCTGGGAGAGCTGGCGAAGAACCAGTCGCTGGGGATCGCTCCCGAGCGGCAGAACCAGCCCGTCTTCGTGGGGGGCCCGGTGGAGCCGCACCGCGGCTTCGTCCTCCACGACGACGTGAGGGTGGAGGAGAAGCACCCGGTGTTGCCCGGCCTGTTCCTGAGCTTGACCCTGGACTCGCTGGGGCCGCTGCTGCAGGACCCGGGGCCTCACGTGCGCTTCTGCCTGGGGTATGCCGGTTGGGGCCCCAAGCAGTTGGAGAGCGAGATTGCATCTGGTTCGTGGCTGTACAGCGAGGCCTCGGCCCGTCCCGTGCTGGAGGCGGACCCCTCCCTGCTGTGGGACAACACGCTGAAGGGCATGGGCGTGGACCCGGTCTTGCTGATCAAAGGGAAGGGACTGAACTGATGCTCGAAGCAAAGGCCATTGGTGAGCGCATCCTGGCGGCGCTACCCGGCTCGGAGGTGGAGGTGCGTGACACCACGGGGACGGGAGACCATTTCGAGGCGAGGGTGGTGAGCCCTGACTTCGCGGGCAGGTCCATGGTGGAGCAGCACCAGTTGGTGTATGCGCCGCTGCAGGACTGGCTGAAGTCTGGCGAGCTGCATGCGCTCGCGCTCAAGACGTATTCGCCCGAGGAGTGGAAGAAGCTCGGGGGACGCTGAGAGGAAGAGAAGATGACTCCGGAACTGAAGGCGCGTCTGGACGCGGAGATCGGGAAGCAGAAGGTGGTGCTGTTCATGAAGGGCAATGCGCTCTTCCCGCAGTGTGGCTTCTCAGCGACGGCGCTGCAGATTCTGCAGCAGCACGGGGAGGTACACACGGTGGACGTGCTGGCGGACCCCGAGGTGCGGCAGGGCATCAAGGAGTACACGAACTGGCCGACGATCCCGCAGGTGTTCATCGGCGGGAAGTTCGTGGGTGGCTCGGACATCCTGATGGAGCTGGAAGAGCGCGGCGAGCTGGCCGAGCTGATCTCTGGCAAGGCGCAGGGCTGAGCAAGGAGCCCCAATATCCCCTCTCCCTCCGGGAGAGGGACGGGGTGAGGGTGCCACGGGCCGAGGGTTGAGCCCGTGCAAACCCCCTCTCCCTCTGGGAGAGGGCTGGGGTGAGGGATTTCCCATCGAGGCTCCCGTCCCCGAGAACACTCCCGAGTACAATGGGTAGCCGCTGCCGTGGGAGCACGGTGGCCCGGTGCGGAGGAGCGTCCCAGCCAGGCCTGGTAGGGGGGAGCGAGCCGCAGCGGGTTCCAGAATCAGGACGAGCCAGGCGACTGGGAACGACGTGGCTACAGCATCTGAGCGCCCCCCTGAGGAGAAGAAGGAAGTTCCCGAGCAGCAGCCGGCCGCGGTAGCGGAGAGCGGCGCGCCGGGGAGCGTGGAGCCGGCGGCGCCGGTGGAGGGCGCGAGTCCGACAGCACCGCAGGAGAGCGCGGAGCCGACGCCAGCGCCCGCGGAGGCCGCGGCAGGGGTGGTTCCCGCGGACGCGGAGGATCAGATCCCCACGGAGAAGACGCCCACGATGATGGAGAAGGTGCAGTCCTTCCGCGAGCGCTACGCGACGTGGGAGATGGCGATCTTCTTCTTCGCGGGATTCCTCTACGACGTCTTCACGTTGGGGAGGATCGACGATCGGCTCAATCTGATCTCACAGGGGGCCTACCTGGTGGTGCTGGGGGGTCTGCTGTTGTTGGAGCAGAGGTGGAGCGGGGGAGTGGAGCCGCCGGCGTGGATGCAGAAGGCGTGGCGCTTCAGCGAGGACGCGCTGCACTTCCTGTTCGGAAGCCTGCTGAGCGCGTACACGCTCTTCTACTTCAAGAGTGCGTCAGGGGTGACGGCGCTGCTGTTCCTGGTGGCGCTGTTCGCGATGTTGGTGGGGAACGAGCTGCCGCGCTTCCGGGCGATGGGGCCTGTGGTGCGGGTGGGGCTCTACAGCTTCTGCCTGACGTCGTACTTCGCGTACCTGCTACCGGTGGTGGTGGGCTTCCTGAGCGGGTGGCTGTTCTTCCTGTCGGTGGTGCTGAGCACCGGAGTGGTGTTCGGCTTCTTCCACCTGGTGCGCAAGTGGAACTCGGGGGATGCGCAGGTGGCGGTGCAGCGAGTGGGGGTGACGGGGTTCGGGATGCAGGGGCTGCTGCTGCTGCTGTACCTGCTGCACGTGATTCCGCCGGTGCCGCTGTCGGTGGAGTTCAGTGGCATCTACCACAACGTGGAGAAGCGGAACGGGCCGAAGGGGCGCGAGTACCTGCTGCACCACGAGCGGTCTGACTGGAAGTTCTGGCATCACGGAGACCAGGACTTCCGGGTGCGCTCGGGGGACAAGGCGTGGTTCTTCGTGCGCGTCTTCGCGCCCGCGCGTTTCGAGGATCGAGTCACCTTCCGCTGGTACTACGACGATCCGCAGAAGGGCTGGACGGAGCGGAGCGCCTTCAGGACAGGGATTACGGGAGGGCGCGAGCAGGGCTTCCGGACGATGGCCTATACGACCAGTCCGTCGCCGGGGGACTGGTACGTGACGGTGGAGACGGAGGACGGGCGGGAGATCGGCCGCATGTCCTTCTCCGTGACGGCCGACGACCGCACGGGGCCGCGCTCGTTCCAGGTGGACAAGGACGCGTGAGCGGAAAGCCAGGAGCGCGCTTCCCATGGCGCTCCCTGAGTGCGCTCACCCTCTTCAGGCCCGTCGCGTGCGCACCCGGAAGAGGACTCTCCAGTAGATGAGCGCATTGAGGGCGAGCACGAAGACGCCCAGCCCCACGGAGGTCGGTCGCCCGAGGAAGGCCGGGTAGAGCACCGGTAGGAGGTAGTGCTCCACGAAGCCGCCCTCGTAGCCGCTCTGCCCGGCCAGGGCGCGCAAGTGGTTCTCCAGCGGCGTCAGCGGGCACTCCCAGCCCACGAAGTGGATCCATGCCCCCCATAGGAACGAGGGCACGTGTACGTACGCCACCCGCGGCCAGCGCAGCGCTAGCAACCCTCCCAGCACCACGAAGGCCACGAACGCCAGGTGGACCCATACGACGAGGTCCGCGAGCACTCGATACAGCATCCGATTCCTGGCCCCTCTGGCAGGTGGGCCGACTGCCTCATCACCCCTGCAATTCCTCCACCCCGCGCCCTCGGGGCGCTGGCGTCTTGCGCCACAGCACCAGCGGGCCGCTGCCCGACCACTCGTACGCGGCCTCGCTCCAGCTCACCGGCATCTCTCCCCCGAAGCCATGGTAGGTGACGACTCGCAGCTCCGCCGGTGCCTCGGTGAGCAGCTTCTCGATGAAGCGCACGTACCTCCGGTACTTCCTCACCGAGCGCTTGACCGTCTCGTCGATGGGCTCGTGGTCCGGCAGGTTCTCCGCGAAGGGGTTGTACAGGTACAGCCCATCGAAGCCGCGCCAGTCCAACTCCAGCAGGTTGCCGTGCAGGAAGTGGCAGCGCGGCACCTGGCCCCTCCTTGCCACCGCCCGGGCCACCTCCACGAACTGCTTGCGCTGCTCCACCCCCACGAACACCCCGTCCGTCGTCAGCGCCCCCACCAGGCAGAACTTTCCCACCCCAGAGCCCACATCCAGGATTCGCGCACCCTCCCTCCAGGCGAGCAGCTCCGCCGCTCGCCGTGCTGTCTCCAGCGGCGTCCAGTGCAGACTGCTCGGCTTCCTCGCCCACGGGGGAAAGACGCGGTCGAACTCTTCGTCGCTCACCGGCTTCCCCGTCCGGAGCGCCTCGAAGACCTGGCTCGACAGGGTTCCCATCCTGCCGGCAAAGATGGGCATACCTTGTCTGGGGGCCACCGTGGCGAACTCGGCACCCTCACCCCAGCCCTCTCCCGGAGGGAGAGGGGGCATGCGCGGATACTCCCTCGCTTCCCTGGCGTTTCCCCCCTCCATCCACCTGCCAGCGTACGAGCAGCGGCCATCAACGACTCCACGTCCTCGAGTGCGACTGTCAATGTCCGCTTAACAGCCCATCCGCAGATCCCCACCTAGTCCGCGCCCTCGACCGAGAGCATGGTTCCGCCCAACGGTCCGCGAGTGTTCGCACTCAACGATCGTGATGAAGGAGACGGCACATGCCTCAGGCGTTCGAGAACCAGGTGGCACTCGTGACGGGAGCGGGCGCAGGTATGGGGCTCGCGGCGCAGCTCCCGTACCCACGGCCTGACTCGGGCGCAGGCGTCCGAGGTGCTGACGCAGCTCGCGTTCTACGCGGGCTGGCGTGCGTCTTCACTCAACACCGCAGGAGATCATCATGAGCGAGAGCAAGACGGAGTCCGAGCAGGCCAGTGACCAACACTTCACCACTCGACGCCAGGTGCTGATTGGGCTGGCTGCGGCTCCTCTCGCGGCCTGCGCGTCGATCAACGCGCAGGCAGTGCCACCCCGAAGCGCTGCTGCCGCAACGGGAGCGGCCGCCGACCTCCGAGCGACCACGGTGCGCGCCTACGGGGCCACTGGCGCGTCGAGCGGCATCGCCCCGCTGACGATCAACCGTCGAGCCGTCGGTCCTCACGACGTAGTGCTCGAGGTCTTGTACTGCGGCATCTGCCATTCGGACATCCACACGGTTCACGGAGACTGGGGCGGCCCCACATTCCCGTGCGTTCCCGGCCATGAGATCGTCGGTCGCGTACTCGCCGTCGGCAGCGCCGTAACGAAGTTCCGCGTCGGCGATTACGGAGGCGTCGGCTGCATGGTCGACTCGTGCGGTACGTGCGAGAACTGCCAGGCGGGGCGCGAGCAGAACTGCCTCAACGGCACGACGTTTACGTATGACTCCGACGACCGCGTGTCGGGGGGCAAGACGTTCGGCGGCTACTCCGAGAGGATGGTCGTCTCGGAGCGCTTCGTCATCAACATCCCGCCGGACGCGGACCTCGCGGCCACCGCGCCTCTCCTCTGCGCGGGCATCACGACGTTCTCTCCGATGCAGCACTGGCGCCTGGGCGCCGGGCAAAAGGTCGGAGTCGTGGGGCTCGGTGGGCTCGGGCACATGGCAGTCAAGCTCGCGGCCGCGCGTCGCGCCGAGGTCACCGTCTTCACGACCTCACCGGGGAAGATCGCGGACGCGCAGCGACTCGGTGCCCGCGAAGCCGTGCTCTCAACCGACTCGACCGCGATGCGGCGCTTCGCCAACTACTTCGACCTGATGATCGCCACGGTGCCGCAGGCCTATCCGATGCAGCCATTCACGGACCTCCTCAAGCTCGACGCGACGTTGGTGAACGTCGGCGCGCTCGGTCAGCTCGAAGCGCCTTCGGGCATGTCGATGGCTTTCGGTCGCAAGAGCATCGCGGGCTCGATGATCGGTGGCATCGCCGAGACGCAAGAGGTCATCGACTACTGCAGCGCGAGGAACATCAAGGCAGACGTCGAGATCATTCGTCCCGACGAGATCAACCGCGCCTACGAGCGCGTGGTGAACAAGGACATCCGTTACCGCTTCGTCATCGACATGGTCGCGGGGCGCGCGGGCTGAGAGGATCCGATGCCAGGCGCTACGGAACGCGTTCACCGCTCGAAGGCAGTGCTCCTGGCGGTGCTCCCCTCGCTGGTGTCGATAGCGTGCAACTGCACCTGGCCGACGAGCGTCGCGGCGGACGCGTCCTCGTCGCCGGGTGCTTCGAGCCCGAGCGCTCCAGCACCGTCCACGAGCGACGGCGGCGAGCCCGATGAAGGTGAGGAGAAATCGAACGTGAAGATTCGGATGATCATCAATGACGACGTTCTGACCGCAACCCTGGAGGACAGCGCCGCGACGCGCGACTTCGTCTCGCTCCTGCCGCTGAACCTCACCCTCCGCGACTACGCAGGCACCGAGAAGGTGAGCGACCTGCCGTCACGGCTCTCGATCGCAGGAGCACCCGCTGGTGTCGATCCCGACGTAGGGGACATCACCTACTACGCCCCTTGGGGGAACCTCGCGATCTTCTATCGCGACTTCGGTTTCGCGAACGGGCTCGTGAAGCTCGGCCACATCGACACGGGAATCGAGACTCTCGCGAAGCAACGCGGAGACTTCACCGTGCGATTCGAACGCGACGAGGGTTCATGACTGAGCGTGCCGCGAACTCCTCGAGCCAGGCGTCGCGCGTGCGACGCCTCCCGCTGCACGTTGCGTTCGTCGTCGCGTCCTTGGCGTTCGTCCTCGTATTCGCGGCGGCAGGCACACCGATTCCTCTCTTCAACCTGTATCGAGCAGAGAACGGGATCTCCAACGCAGACCTCGGGATGATCTCCGTTGGTTACTTCGTCGCAGCGGCAACATCACTGCTCGTCTTCGGTCGGCTCTCGAACCACCTCGGCCGACGCCCCATGGCCATCACCGCGCTCGTGAGCGCGGCGCTCTCGTGCCTGGTGCTCATCAATGTGGACGGGGCGCTGCCGTTGCTGGTCGGGAGAATCCTGCAAGGCATCGGGTGCGGACTCGCGTCCTCTGGTCTGGGCTCCTACGTGGTGGACACCGCGCCCGAGCGGCCACGCTGGCTGGCGGCGCTCGTCACGGGGAGTGCTCCCATGCTCGGCGTGTCGTTCGGCGCGCTCATGAGCGGAGCGCTGGCCCAGTACGGGCCCGCCCCTCGCGTGCTGGCATTCGCGCTGGTGGCCGCGCTGCTCGCTGTCTGCGCGACGCTCCTCGCGATGAGCCCAGAGACGATGACGCGGAGCCGCGGCGCGTTCGCGTCGCTTCGTCCCCGCTTGCAATGGCCCAAGGGCGCGGGTCGAGAGCTCTTCGCCGCTGGTGCTGTCTTCGTGGCGACGTGGTCGCTCGGCGGCTTCTTCCAAGCCTTCGGACCGTCGGTTGTCGCGGAGCGTTTGGGGAGCAGCAGCCCCCTGGTCACTGCGTCGGTCTTCGCTGCCGTCATGATTCTGAACCCTATCGGCGGTCCGGCGTTCGGCCGATGGTCTCCCGCGACCGCCGTGCGCGCCGGGATGCTGCTCTTCGTGCTGGCGGTCGTGACCATCGTGACCTCCTTGCACGCAGGCGCGATCCTGCCGCTCGTCGGCGCCAGCCTCATCGTCGGGTTGGCGCAAGGCGCGGCGTCGACCGGAGGGATTCGCGCCCTCCTGGCAAACGCGACACCGAGCGAGCGCGCTGGCCTGCTCGCGACGATCTACCTCATCTCCTACAGCGGCACGGCCATCCCGGGCCTCGTCGCCGGACGTCTCGCCCGCACCCTCGATATCTTCCAGATTGCGATCGGCTACGCGGCGCTTGGCGTCGCGGCTGCGCTGCTGGCGATCTTCACCATTCGCAGTTCTAGTCGTCGCACGGAAGCACACCCTGTCGGCGAACCGGAGGCGACGCCATGAGCCGCGTCTTCGTCATCGATGCGACGGGTGGTACGCCGTACTCCCGCGAGCACCCCACATCTCGCCCCCTCTCTCCTGGCGCGCATTGGCCAGGGTGAGGAACTCGACACCCTCACCCCGGCCCTCTCCCAGAGGGAGAGGGGGCATACTCGCTTCCCTAGCGCTTCTCCTTCCAGATGCGCTTCATCCACGCCTCCACGTCCTTCACCTTCCTCGGAATCTTATCAGACAGCACCCGGCACCCCTTCGCCGTCACCAGTATGTCGTCTTCGATTCGCACACCGATCCCCCGGTACTTTCTCGGCACCGTCAGATCGTCCTTCTGGAAGTACAGGCCCGGCTCCACCGTCAACACCATCCCCGGCGTCAGCTTTCCGTACCTGTACACTTCCCTCCTCGCCGCCGCGCAGTCATGCACGTCCAGCCCCAGCATGTGGCTGACATTGTGCAACGAATACCGCTTGTAGAACTGGTGCTCGTCCTTCAGCGCCTCCTCCGGCTCCTCCTTCAGGATGCCCAGCTCGTACAGGCCCTCCGCCAGCACCTTCATCGCCGCCCGGTTCGGCTCCATGAAGTCGTTGCCAGGCTTCACCTCCTTGATCGCCCGCTCCTGCGCCTCCAACACCAGCTCATAAATCTCACGCTGCTCCTTCGTGAACTTCCCCGAGATCGGCATCGTCCGGGTGATGTCCGCCGTGTAGAGGTTGTTTCCCTCCACCCCCGCATCCAGCAGCAGCAGCTCGCCCTTCTTCAGCTCGCCGTCATTGCGCGTCCAGTGCAGCACGCACGCGTGATGGCCGGCCGCGGCGATCGTCCCGTAGCCCACGTCGTTGCCTTCCACCCGCGCCCGCAGGGCGAAGACGCCCTCCACCTCCCGCTCGCTCTTCGCCACCTTCAGCCGCCGGATGACGTCCTCGAAGCCCCGGTGCGTGGAGTCCACCACCGCCTCCAGCTCCTTCACCTCCAGCTTGTCCTTCAGGAGGCGCAGCTCGGACAGCGTCGTCGCGAGCTGCTTGTCCCGCTCGCCTCCCTCCGGCACCACCTCGTCCACCTTCTCCGAGTAGCCCCGCAGCACCCGCGTCGGGCGCACCACTTCTCCCTCTCCCTTCAGCCCCGCCAGGAAGTCCTTCAGCTCCGGCAGCCCTCGCGCCTCCTCCACCCCGTAGCGCGCATGGCTCTCCTTCACCCCCAGCCTCGGCCCTACCCACAGCTCGCCCTTCACCCTGTCCGTGTAGAACGTGCTGTCGCTTCGCCCCGGGTTCGGCTCCACGAAGAGGATGCTCTTGTGCCCGCCTCCCTCCTGGGGCTCCATCACCAGCACACAGTCCGGCTCGTGGTTCCCCGTCAGGTAGAAGAAGTCGCTGCCCGGCCGGAAGCGGTAGTTCGTGTCATTCGCCCGCACCTTCTCGTGCCCCGTCGGAATCACCAGCGTCTCCCCCGGGAAGAGGTCCGAGAGCGCCTTGCGCCTCGCCTCGAAGGCGTCCGCGTGCTTCAGCTTCGGCGGCAGCTTCCCGCTCTGGGGCTTCCACCCCTGCATCATGAAGTCCAGCAGCGCCGGCGGTGGCTGCGTGTCGTGCGTCGCCTGCTTCGCCTGCGGCTCTGAGGGGTTGAGCGGCTGCTGCTCCTGCGCCTGTGCCTTCACTTTGGTCGTCTTCGCCATAGGGAACCCACTCTTCAACATCCCGTTACACGCCTTCAAGTCCGCCGCGCTCACTTCCCCCGCGCGATGTCTTCTCTCAACAGCGCCACCTGCCCCAGCAGCACCGGCACCGCCGTCTCCACTCTCAGCACCCGCGGGCCCAGCGAGAACGGGTGGAAGCCGTGCTGACGCAGCAGCTCCACCTCGAATGGCACCCAGCCCCCGTCCGGCCCCACCGCCAGCACCACCCGCTTCGCCTCCTCCACTCCTACCTCCCTCAGCGTCCGCTCGGCGGGAGGGTGGGGGAGCAGTCGCAGGGCCTCCGTCCCGAACACCTCGTCCAGCTCGTCCTCCACGAAGGGCCGGAAGCGCTCTCTCACTCGCACCTCCGGTAGCCGCGTGTCCCTCGCCTGCTCCAGCCCCTGCCTCAGCAGCTCCTCCACGAAGTCCCCCTCCAGCACCTTCGAGTCGAAGTAGCTCTTCTCCACCCGCGCCGCGTTCACCAGCACCACCCGATCCACCCCCAGTTGCGCCACCGTCTGCAGGACTCGCTTCAGCGCCTTCGGGCGCGGTATCGCCAGCAGCAGGTCCACTCCCGCCCTCGGCGGCGGTGGCTCCGTCAGCTCCACCCTCAGATGCAGCAGCCCCGGCGCGTTCTCCAGCACCTCCCCCGTCCCCTGCAGCCCTCCCAGCCGGCCCACCCGTAGCCTCTCTCCCGGCTCCGCCCTCAGCACCTCCCTCGCGTGCTGCGCCCGCCGGCCCGTGAGCCGGACCGTTCCGTCGGGGAGGAAGTCGCTGTCCTGGACGAGGATGAGGTTCATGGGGTTTCTCGGCTGGGGTTCTCGGGTGCTCGCTGGGGGCTCGGGCACGGCGAGGCGTCGTCCCTCACCCTGACCCTCTCCCAGAGGGAGAGGGGACATACACGGGTTCCTCCTGGGATGTGTCCGGTTCTTGCCGCTGCCCCTGCCTCTCGATAAAGCGGCTCCGTGCGTTCCCTTTGTCTTCGTTGCCTGCGTCCCCAGGAGACCTGTTACTGCTCCCATGTGCCCCAGGTGGAGACGCGTACCCACGTCGTCTTCCTCCAGCACCCTCGTGAGCGCCGGGTCGCCATCGGCACCGCCCGCATGGCCCACCTCTCCCTCCCCAACTCCGAGCTCCACGTCGGCCTCGACTTCTCCGACCATCCTCGCCTCCAGGAGCTCGCCGCCCACCCCGAGCGCGTCGCCGTCCTCTTCCCCGGCGAGGAGTCCATCCCCCTCGAGGTCGCCCGCCAGAGCCCCCCTGAAATCCTCATCGTCGTCGATGGCACCTGGCCCCTCGCGCGCAAGCTGGTGAAGACGAACCCCCTCCTCGCCGGCTTCCCCCGCATCGGCTTCGTCCCCCGCCGCCCCGGCAACTACCGCATCCGCTCCGAGCCCGCGGAGCACTGCGTCTCCACCATCGAGGCCGTCGTCGAGGTGCTCGGCGCGCTCGAGGGCGATCAGCCCCGGCTCGACTCCCTGCTGCGCCCCTTCGACTTCATGGTGGACACCCAGATAGAGCGCCAGTCCACCCACACCGGGCCGCCTCGCCGCCGCCTCCACCGCTCCCCCTGGCAGCCTCCCCAGGAGCTGCGCTCCATCTCCCAGGACTTCGAGCGGCTGGTGCTCTTCTACGCCGAGGCCAATGCCCATCCGCTCGAGGCCGGCATCCCCTCCGAGCTCGTCCACATGGTCGCGCTTCGTCCTTCCACGGGTGAGCGCTTCGAGTCCGTCATCCGTCCCCGGCAGCCGCTGGCTCGCAGCACCCCGCTGCACGTGGAGATTCCCACCGAGGTGCTCCTGTCCGGAGAGCCCCTGGACTCGGCCCTCTCTCGCTTCCGGGCCTTCCTGCGGCCGGATGACAAGCTCGCGGTGTGGACGATGTTCGCGCTGGAGCTGCTCGCGGGTGACGGCTTCCCCATCTCCGAGCCCATCAACGTGCGCCTGGCATGTGCGCGCGCGCTCACGCGCAAGGCGGGTGGGGTGGAGCAGGGGGCGGCGTTGCTGGGCGCCGAGCCTCCCGCGCCCTGGGCTCAGGGACGCGCCGGACGGCGCATCGTGGCCCTGGAGGCGGTGGTGCGCGCCCTCGATTCGCGGGGACGCGCCACCCAACCTCCGGAGCGGCAGCGGCTGGCCTCCTGAGCCACCCGCCGCCGCGTCCTCGGAGGACTACGTCGGATCCGCCTTCGGCGTCTTCGGGCCGCTGGCGGGCAGCTTCGGCTTCGCGATGTACTTCTTCGGGAGCTCGCCGGTGAGCGACCCCAGGAAGGTGACGATGGACTTCGCGTCGTCGTCGCTGATCTGCCTGCCGAACTGGTGCAGGGCCATGAGCTTCACGGCGGTGGGCAGCTCCTTCACCGAGCCGTCGTGGAAGTAGGGCGCCGTCTTCGCCACGTTGCGGAGGGTGGGGACGCGGAAGATCATCCGGTCCGCCTCCTTCTTCGTGTGCTCGAAGCGGCCCTGATCCTTGGACTCGTAGGGCACCAGCATGCCGAGCTTCTGCAGCGAGCCTCCAATCGAGGGGCCGTAGTGGCACGTCTGGCAGCCCTGCTCGAGGAACTTCTGCAGGCCCACCTTCTCCGGGCGGGTGAGCGCCTTGTCATCCCCGGCGAGGAACTTGTCGAAGCGCGAGGGGGTGACGAGCTTGCGCTCGAAGGCGCCGATGGCCTTCGCCATGTTGTCGTACGTCACCGCGTCCTTCTGCCCGGGGAAGGCCTTCTCGAAGGCCTTCACGTAGCCGGGGATGGACTTGAGCGTGTCCACCACGGCCGCCTCGTTGGGCATGGCCATCTCCACCGGGTTGAGGATGGGGCCCTTGGCCTGCTCCTCCAGGTTGGCGGCGCGACCGTCCCAGAACTGCAGGGTGTAGCCACCCGCGTTGTACACGGTGGGAGAGTTGCGGTTGCCGAGCTGCTTCTTGTGGCCCGGGGAGGTGGGCTTGCTGTCCACGCCGAACTTCCCCAGGTCGTGGCAGCTGTTGCACGACACGTCATGGTTCTTCGAGAGCCGGTTCTCGAAATACAGCATCCGCCCCAGCTCGATCTTCTCCGGGGTGATGGGGTTGCTGGCGTCCTCGAAGCTGGCCGGCAGCGACTTGAAGACAGCGAGCTGGGCCCGGTCGATGACGACAGGCTTCTCTTCCTTGGCGGGCTTCTGGGCCAGGGCGGGGGTCGCCACGGCGGCGGCCACGAGCATCAGCGGACGTACGAATTGCTTCATTTTCATGTGGGTGTCGTTCTCTCTCTCTCTCTTCAGGGAGCCACGGCCTGGAGATAAGAGGCGTGGCCGGGCTCCGCTACCCGAAATCTAGCAGCGTGCCCAGGCGAGAGCGATGCTTCTCAGACGCGTTGGCTCGTGCGGAGGACCGGGCTCCCGAACGACACGGGACGGGCGCTCCAGGTGGCCGGTGCCCGCTTGCGGCGCAGCACCAGGGCCAGCCTCGCCACGGCGAAGCACACCGCCAGCAGCGCGAGTCCCACCAGCAGCGCGGGCCCCAATGCCAGCGTGGGGCCCACACGCCCCGCCAGCCCCGGTGTCCCCCCGAGGCCGTACACCACGGGCAGGTGCAGTACGTAGACCCACAGCGAGGTGCGTCCCGGCGACGCCAGCAGCCGGTTCAGCCAGAGTGGCGCGAGGTTGATGACACCGAGCACCAACAGTCCCTGACCCACCCGGAAGGCCACCAGCCATGCGCTGGTGGGGCTCCAGTCCGCGGGCAGCCTCGTGCTGAGCACCCACAGCCCTCCGCCGAGCACCAGCAGCGCCAGGCCCTGGGGCCCGCCTGGCTTCAAGACCCGCAGCAGGTGCGCCGCGAGCGCCCCCGCGAAGAAGAAGCCCGCCCACGGGAAGAGCGGGAAGCGCGCTCCCGGCGTGCCCAGCGCCTGCCGCAGCTCCACCGGCAGCCGCGCGGCCTCGCTCCACACCCACGGGCTCGCCAGCGGCACGCTCACCGCCAGCACGCAGAGCGCCACCGCCCGCGTCCAGGTGCCTTTCGCCAGCACCAGCACCGCCGCGCCCACCAGCAGGCTCGCTCCGATGCTCTGTAGCGCGTCGAAGGCGAAGAGGCGCTCGCGCAGCGCTTCCCCCCAGCCGAGTGTCTTCACCGTGTCCCAGCCCGGCCAGTGCATCGCGTAGCCGAGGAAGAGCAGCAGCAACGCCCGCCTCACCCGTCGGCCGAAGAGCTCCGACGCCGCCTGCCTTCCCGTGCTCGCGGCCATGACCACCGCCCAGCCGGACACCAGCAGGAAGAGGGGGGCGGTGATGCCGCGCAGCTCCCAGTAGCGCTGCACCCAGGGCTCCGCGCGCGCCACCGGAGAGAGCAGCGCGTCCAGCGTGTGCCCCAGCACCATCGCGATCACCGCCAGTCCTCTCGCGCTGTCGAGGGCCGGGTGGCGCGAGGGAGGGCGAAGCTCGAACAGCGTGTCACTGGAACGAGTCACGGGGGAGCAGCATACGGGCAGGTGGGGCGCTCGTCTAAAAGTGTGGTCTCCTTCGTGTCATGGCTCCTCGCGCGTGGTGTTCGCTCGTCCTGCTCCTGCTGTTCGCGCCTCTCTCCGCCCCCGGCGCCACGCCCTCCGTCGACGACTGGCTCGGACGTGACAAGGCACTCCATTTCGGGGTCAGCGCCGGCCTCGCCGGGGCGGGCTATCTCGGCGGGGCCCTCCTCCTCGAGGAGCCCTGGGCCCCCTGGCTCGCTGGCGCCGGGCTCTCGCTCGGCGCGGGGCTCGGCAAGGAGTTCTACGATGCCGGCCGCCCCGGGAATCACTTCTCCTTCAAGGATCTCGCCTGGGACGTGCTCGGTACCGCCTCCGGGCTGGCCGTGTCCTGGCTGGTGGAGCAGCTCCTGCTCCAGGGTGGGTCCGGACACGCCGCTCTCGGGGGGAAGTCCCTCACCCTGGCTTTCTCACAGAAGGAGAGGGGCGCGGCACGGTTCGGGGCTCGGGGGGAGGGACGGGCTCCCGTGGTCCTGCTCCTCTCGGGATGCTGGTGAGGGGCGGCACCGGCTCCAAAGGCGGGAGCCCTCCTGGAAGGCTCGCCTCGGGGCCCGGGGGACGCTAGGAAGAGCGCGCATGAGAGCTCTCTTCTACGCCCACTCCGGGCTTCGCTACCTCGTCCTCCTGATGGGGCTGGTCGCCGTCGCGTACTTCCTCTTCGGGTTGGCCACGAAGCGGCCGGTGGACAAGTCCGTCCGAATCATCGGCTCCAGCTTCATCGGCTTCCTGGATCTGCAGATCCTCCTGGGCATCATCCTGGTGACCCAGTGGCCCTTCTACCCGGCGCTCTGGGGCCACATCGTGATGATGGTGCTGGCGGCCGCCGTGGCCCACACGCTGCTGGCCATCAACCGCCGTCGCCCCAACCCCAACTGGGCGCTGCCTCTGGCCGGGGTGGGGATCGCCCTCCTGTTGATCATCGGCGGCATCCTCTCCATCGGCCGGAGCCTCGTCGGCACCACGCCCATCGGCGGCTGACGTCCTCTCTCCACTCGGTGCGCGGCAAATGCTGCGCCCTCCGTGTGGCCGAGACGCAAATGTTGCGCACCTGACACTCCCCATCCGGTCGCCAGCGTCGCGAAGTGCCTCGGGGAGGGGCCACCGGGCCTGTTGGCATGGCTGCTGCAGGAGCGAGCAGGCATGGCGGGCGCTGGGAAGCCGGGGCTCGCCGCAAGGATTCCGGCCGGACGAAGGCGGCACGTATCGGGAACGATGTGGGGGAGAACGCCTTCGTCCTGGCTTCTTTTTGAGCGAACCCGCTCGCGTGGCGGTGACGCGCGGGCACCCAGGGCCGAGGTCACCGTCCTCCTCCGGTGGCCTCGGCCCGCTCAATTTGGAGCTCGAGCGGCCGTGTCCGACGTCCGACGGATGCGCGCCATGGGCCGGGCCACACCGTGGGCCTGCCCTAGAGTGGACGGCATGAGTCGTCCATCCATCCGCGCGGGAATCGAGGCTGCGTTGCATGGGGCCGGCCTGCCCTATGGCTACACCGTCACCATCTGGTCGACGGGGGCGGTCCTGATCGAATCGCACGGAAACCCGGGGGCCGGCTTCGTCTTCCTGTTCGCCGGGGGGGCTTCCGCCGCCTATGGGCTGCTGAAGATGCTCTCCCGCGGCGCCGGGGGGGAGATGAGCCGGCGGATGTCGGCCAGCCCCAACACCCTGCGCGCCGGCCTCATCCACTTCAGCGCCATCCTCCTGGCCATCGCTGGCGCGGACCTCGTGGCGCTCGTGCATGACTGGGTGGCCTGGGCGCTCGGCTCCTTCGTGGCGACGTTCGTCTACCTCGCCGTCAGCGGCCTCGAGCTGATGCTCCAGCATCGGGAGCTGCAGCCCGAGGCGAAGGACCGCGCTACTGCAGGATGATCTTGCAGACGTTGCCGTTGGCCGTGGTCGTGCAACTCATGCTGTTGCAGCAGGGAGCGTTGGCGCCACACAGCTCGCCGAGGCCACTGCATGGCGGCTTGCAGCTACAGTCGTTGCCCGTGCATTCCTGGCCGCTCGCGTTCACGCACAGCAGCCCGTCACAGCAGGCGGCGGCGACCGAGCAGGGCTCGCTCTCCAGCGCGCACTGGGGGATGGGCTTGCACTCGCAGGCGCCCGCGACGTCGCAGGGGATGGGTGGATCCTGGTTGAGCTGCACGCACTGCAGGCCGTTGCAGCAGGTGGTCTCCCCTCCACACCCCTCGCCCGAGGTGGCGCAGCCGTTGCTCACGAAGTACTCGGCCCACTGGGCGATGTGGTTGGAGGTGCCGAGGTCCTGGAAGGGGAGGGCGAAGGCTGGGTAGGAAGGATCCTCCCCCGCCATCAGCTTGTCTGGATCCACCGCCGCCATCCACAGCAGGGTGCCCTTGGGGTTCTCGCTGCTTCCGCTGGGTGCCTGGCGCAGGCCGTACATGCGCGAGGAGGAGGTCGTCAGCCACATCAGCCGGCTGCTGTCCCCTCCGATGCCACGGGTCACGAAGGGGCTCCACTTCGGGTAGCTGTTGGTCAGGTTCGTCTGCGCGCCGTCCATGACGCCGGGCGCATTGGCCCGGGCCAGCTCCACCGGCTGTGCGCTGGCCTCCAGCTTCGCGGCCCACAGCTTCGCGCTCGGATCGCTGTCCGCGTTGCAGTCCTTGTGCTGCGTGCCGCTGGGGCAGGTGGACTCGTTGTAGACGAGGAAGGTGGAGTCGGGTGCGATGGCCGGGTAGTAGCGGTTCTTCCCGTTCTGCGTCGGCACCACCGTCACCGGCGCGCTCCATCCGCCACCCGCCTGGGCCGTCACCAGCTCGATGGCGCCCTTGTACATCCGCTGGAGCGTGCCCTTCCCTCCCACGTGCGTGTAGGCGATCTTCTGGCCGTCCGCGCTCCAGTCCGGGTGGTCGGCGGGGTTGTTCGAGGTGCCGGTGCCGGAGATCTCCCCCTCGATGGTGGCCGTGTCACCGTTGAAGAGGCGCAGGTTGTAGTTCGTGGCGCCACTGTCGGCGTAGGAGCCCACGAACTGTGTGCCCGTCGGGTTCCACGACTCGAAGATGCTCAGCTTCGTGCCTCCCTGCGCCAGAGGGACCTGGTCGTTGGCGGAGTCGAAGGTGGACAGGTCCACCAGCGCCAGCCGGCCGTCGTCCTGTCCGTTGACCTCGGCCACCAGCTTCTTGCCGTTGCGGCTCAATGCGTGGCAGCCCACGCAGTTCACACTGGTCTGGATGTTGTTCTTTGTCAGCACCATCGAGGCCGTCTGCCCCTCTTCGGCCGCGAAGTCGTAGCGGACGATGCCGGTGTTGCCCGAGGTGGTCCAGTAGTAGAGCGCGCCCTTGAGCTCGGTGCGGGCGAACTGGATGGAGAGAGGGTCCGACACACCCACCGTGCCGCCATCATCCCCCGTGGCGCGCAGGGTGAGCTGCACCGGCTGGCCGCCCCGGTTGGTGCGCGACAGGAAGCTCCACACCTCCGAGGAGGGCGTGTAGATGCAGCCGCTGCTCACCCCCGAGGGCAGGGAGAAGCCGCTCGGGAGGTAGCAGCGCAGATAGACGCGCACGTCCGTGACCGCGTTGGTGAAGGCCAGCTCGAAGAGTGTGTTGGTCGCGGGGCCAGGCAGGAAGTGGATCTCCAGCTCTCCCAGGTTGGGTGGCACCAGCACTCCGTTGTTGGGATAGACGAGCTGGGGCTTGCGCGCGGCGTCCTCCTGGCCGCCGAACTTCGTCTCCGGCTCGGCCGGCAGGGTGGGCGACTCCGGAGCGCTGTCCGGCAGTCGCTGCTGTAGCTGCACCGACAGGCCCGTGGAGGTGGACATGCTGTCCACCCGGGCGCGTACCACCGTGCTGCCTCCCTGGGTGGTTCCCGAGGTGAAGGTATTCCCGCCGAAGCTGCCGAGCTGGGGGTTGTCCAGGCTGAAGACCGCCACTGCGGTCAGGTCCTCGGTGTGCCCGTCCAGGAAGGTGCCGGTGACGGTGTATTGCCGCGTGGCCGGTGTGTTGCCCTGGATCTGGATCGTGGCGTCCTGGGGCTCGAGGGAGAGCGAGCCGAGCTGCTCGAGGCCTCCGTCCATTCCACCATCGGTGCCGCCGTCGGAGCCTCCTCCCGAGACGCCTCCATCCGGGTTCGTACCGCCTCCGGGTGTGCTCCCCGGCGGGTGGGACGGGTTGCTACCCGGGTTGGTACAGGAACAGCCGGACAACACGCTCGCAGCCAGCAGGGTGCTCAGGGCCCAGGTCTTCCACATAGGCCTCCAGCGTAGCGCCATTCCGGCCTGGAGGGGGAGCGTCCGTGGTGCGCTTCATGGAGCCGTTCGCTGTATCTGCAATCGGACACTGGAACGGGAAGGGCGGGGCGCGAAACTTCCGCATTCCGGTTGTATCGATTGAGCTGTCCCGCGCTGGAGGTGAGAGGGATTCATGGAAGTATGAGAAGACGACAGGGCGCGGGGGCGTCAGTGACAGCTCGGTTGTCCCGCGGAGACCGCCACCGCCCGGTAGATGAGCAGTCCCGCCGCCACCAGCGGCACCGCGCGCTTGAGCACGAACGCCGCGAGGCGTGGCTGACGATTCCACAGGCCCGTCTGGAGCTGTGCGCCCAGCAGCGCCGGCAGTCCACCCAGCGCGAACGCTCCCATCAGCAGCGCTCCTCCGACGAATGAGCTGCTCGCCAGCGCCGCCGCGTACACGCCGTACAGCAGGCCGCACGGGAGCAGCGGCGTCACCGCACCCATTGCGCCGGATCTGCCCGCAGGCGAAAACTTTGCGCTCACACGGGACAACGCCGCCGCCAGCCGGCTCAACCCCGGCAGAGGCCGCAGCCGCTTGCCCAGCTCCAGCGCCGAGGCCACCAGGGCCGCCGCCATCACCCACGGCAGGTATGGGCGCGCCGACACCGCGAGTGCCTGTGTCACCCCTCCGCCCAGGGCCCCCAGCGCGCCTCCCACCAGCGCGTACGCCGACACCCGCGCCCCCTGCCAGGCCAGTATCGCCTTCCACCTCTCGGGGCCCCTCACCCCCGGCAGCGCCGCGCACGCCAGCGGCCCGCACATCAGCAGGCAATGCACGCTGCCGGTGACACCCACCGTCAGCGCGCCCAGCGCCCCCGCCAGCACCACCGGCTCCGCCGTGAGCTGGCCCAAGACGCCTTCGAGAACCGGAATTGCTGGAGTCATGCCCCGTCCCTTCGCAATGGGCATGCCGTTCGCAAGGCGACAGGCCGATGCCGGCCTCCTCTCCAGCCGAGCCGCCTTCCGCGGCCGCGTGTCTCCACTGTGGCAGCCCCGTTCCCGAGGGCGCGTCGCTGAAGGAGTTCTGCTGCGCCGGCTGTGAGGCCGTGTACCACCTCCTCCATGAGCAGGGCCTCTCCCGCTACTACTCGCTGGCCGATGGCAAGGCGGCTCCCGCCCCCGAGCCCCGGAGGGAGCGGAGCCTCGCGTGGCTGGAGCCGCTCGTGGCGCGCAGCGAGGCCTCCTCCAGTCCGGTGTGCGCGCTGGAGCTGGACGTGCAGGGAATCCACTGCGCCGCATGCGTCTGGCTGATGAACGAGGTGTTCCGCCGCCAGGAGGGCGGGGCCTCGCTCACCGTCAACCCGGCGCTCGGCAAGGTGCGCCTGGCCTGGCGCAAGGGCCTCTTCGACGTGGCCTCCTTCCTGCGCACCATCGAGGGCTTCGGCTACCTCTTCGGCCCCAGCCGCAAGCGCCCCGAGGCCTCCTCCTCGGAGCTGCCCATCCGCCTCGGCATCTGCGCCGCCATCACCATGAACGTGATGCTGTTCTCGGTGAGCTTCTATGTGGGGCTCACCCCGGCGGACGGCGAGGTCTTCTCCCTCTTCAGTCGCCTCATCGTCTGGCTCTCCAGCGCGGTGGTGCTGGTGGGAGGCTGGCCCTTCTTCCGCTCGGCGTGGCGAGGGCTGCGCTCCGGGGTGCTCCATCTGGACCTCCCCATCGCCCTGGGCATCCTCCTCGTCTATGGCACCTCCCTGGCGCAGGTGGCGCGGGACGGGCGGGGGGATCTGGCCTACTTCGACACTCTCAACACCTTCGTCACCCTCATGCTGGTGGGGCGCTGGTTGCAGCAGCGCGTGCTGGAGCGCAACCGCCGCTTCCTCCTGGAGGATGATGGCGCGGAGGGCCTCTTCGCCCGCCGACAGGAGGGGGAGCGGCTCGTCACCGTGCGCGCCACCGAGCTGCGCGCGGGAGACGCGCTCGTCATCGCCCCGGGCGAGCTGGTGCCCGTGGAGGCCGAGCTGCTCGACGAGCACGCCTCCTTCTCCACCGACTGGATTACCGGGGAGTCGGACGTGCGCGAGGTGGCTCGGGGCGACGAGGTGCCCGCCGGGGCCTTCAACGCGGCCCGCTCCGCCGCCCACGTGCGCGCCCGCACGGACTTCCAGGACTCGCCCCTGGTGGCCCTGCTGAGGCAGACGCCCGCCTCGGAGGGCGGTGTCCCCACCCACGCGCGCTTCTGGAACACCGTGTCCCGCGGCTGGGTGCTCGCCGTGCTCCTCATCGCCTCGGCGGGTTTCCTCCTGTGGCTGCCGGCGGGGGAGGGCAGGGCGCTCGAGGTGGCCGTGGCCCTCCTGGTGGTGACGTGCCCGTGCGCCATCGGCATCGCCGTGCCGCTCGCGTACGAGCTCTCCCAGACGCGCCTGCGCCGCCTGGGCCTCTTCGTGCGCCGGCGGGACTTGCTGGACAGGCTGCCCCGCGTGCGCAAGGTGCTCTTCGACAAGACGGGTACCCTCACGCTCAACCGGCTGGAGCTGGTGGATCGCTCGGAGGTGGACGGGCTGGCGCCCGAGCTGCGCGACGTGGCCTTCGACATGGTGGCGCGCAGCAACCACCCGGTGAGCCGGTGTCTCGCCGCGGTCCTTTCTCGCGCCGGCGCGCGCTTCTCCGCCGACGCACGGGTGACGGAGCTCCCCGGGCTGGGCCTGGAGCTGCTTCGTGCGGACGGTAGGTGGAGGCTGGGAGCCCAGGACTGGGCGGCCCCCGGCGCCACCGGACTGGGGGGAACCGTCCTGTCCCTCGATGGCCAGCCCCGCGCCTCCTTCTCCCTGCGCGAGTCCGTGCGCGCCGATGCGCGTCGCGAGCTGGCGGCGCTGCAGGCCTCCGGCCGCGAGGTGTGGCTCATCTCCGGGGACTCGCCGGAGCGGGTGAGGAGCCTGGCCGGGGCGCTGGGCGTTCCGGTCGAGCACGCGCTCGGAGGCCAGCGGCCCGAGGACAAGGCCGCCGTGGTGTCCCGGCTGGACGCGGCCGACACGCTCTACCTGGGGGATGGCGTCAACGACAGCCTCGCCTTCGAGCGCGCCCTCTGCGCGGGCACCCCGGCGATCGATCGGCCGGTGCTGCCGGGCAAGTCCGACTTCTTCCTGCTCGGAGAGGGCCTCTCGGCCATCCGCGAGGCGCTGGCGCTCTCCCTCCGGCTGCGTCAGGTGGTGGGCCGCCTGCTGGTGCTGGCGGTGGCCTACAACGCGGTGGCGGTGGCGGTGAGCCTGGCCGGGTGGATGACGCCGCTGCGCGCCGCGCTGGCCATGCCGGTCAGCTCCCTCTCCCTCATCCTCTTCACGCTCGCCAGCCTCTCGGTCCGATCTCCGGGGTCGTCCTCCCAGGTGGCACGAGCGCTGCAGGAGGTGCCCGCATGATTGTCATTGTCCTCCAGGTCTTCGTCAGCCTGATGCTCGTGGTGGGCTCGGTGCTGCTGTATGCCTTCAGCGTACGGCACCGGGACTACGAGCACGCGGACCGACTGGCCCTCTTCCCGCTCGAGGACGACGACGCCCGCACTCCGCGGGCCGAGTCCCCCGAGCACTCGTCGCAGCAGTGATCTCCCCGAGGTGATCTCGTGCAACAGCAACGCATCATCTACGACGACACCACCACACGACGGTTCATCACCGCCTCGCTGCTGTTCGGCGTGGTGGGCCTGCTCGTGGGTGTCATCGTGGCCGCCCAGCTCGCCTGGTGGCAGCTCAACTTTGGCATTCCCTACCTGACCTTCTCGCGGCTGCGTCCGCTGCACACCAACGCGATCATCTTCGCGTTCGTGGGCAACATGATGTTCGCGGGCGTCTACTACTCCACCCAGCGCCTGCTGAAGGCGCGGATGGCGTCGGATCTGCTGTCGAACATCCACTTCTGGGGATGGCAGGCCATCATCGTCGCGGCGGCGATCACACTCCCGCTCGGCATCACCACCTCCAAGGAGTACGCGGAGCTGGAGTGGCCGATCGATCTGGCGATCACCCTGGTGTGGGTGGTGTTTGCAATCAATTTCTTCTGGACGCTGGCGAAGCGCAACGAGAAGAACCTCTACGTCGCCATCTGGTTCTATATCGCTACCATCATCACGGTGGCGGTGCTGCACATCGTCAACAGTCTGGCATTGCCGCTCACGGCGATGAAGAGCTACTCGGTCTTCGCGGGTGTGCAGGACGCGCTGGTGCAGTGGTGGTACGGCCACAACGCGGTGGCCTTCTTCCTCACCACGCCCATCCTGGGCATCATGTATTACTTCCTGCCGAAGGCGGCCGAGCGCCCGGTGTATTCGTACCGGCTGTCGATCGTCCACTTCTGGGCCCTGGTCTTCATCTACATCTGGGCCGGTCCGCACCACCTGCTCTACACCGCGCTGCCGGACTGGGCGCAGTCGCTGGGCATGGTGTTCAGCGTGATGCTGTGGGCGCCCTCCTGGGGCGGCATGCTCAACGGCCTGCTCACCCTGCGCGGCGCCTGGTACAAGCTGCGTGAGGATCCCGTCATCAAGTTCCTCATCGCCGGCGTCACCTTCTACGGCATGGCCACCTTCGAGGGCCCGCTGCTGTCGATCAAGTCGGTGAGCGCGCTGGGCCACTACACGGATTGGATCATCGGCCACGTCCACGGCGGCGCCCTGGGCTGGAACGGGCTGATGGCGGCCGGCATGTTCTACTGGCTGGTGCCCAGGCTGTACGGGACGAAGCTGCACTCGGTGAAGGCGGCGGACCTGCACTTCTGGACGAGCACCGTCGGCATCCTGCTCTACATCGTGTCCATGTGGGCCTCGGGCATCAACCAGGGCCTGATGTGGCGTGCCACCAACCCGGACGGCACGCTCATGTACCCGAACTTCGTGGAGACGCTGCTGGCCATCCGGCCCATGTACATCGTCCGCGTCGTCGGCGGCACGCTCTACCTGGGCGGCTTCCTGATGATGATCTGGAACCTCTGGAAGACGGCCCGTTCGGGACAGGCGGTGGACGGCGAGACCACGGTGGTGGTGGAGGAGAAGCAGGACGAGATGGTGGAGGGCAAGCCGGCCTGGGTCTTCATCCTCACGGGCTGGCCGATGTGGATCTCCCTGGCCGTCATCGCCCTGGGCATCTTCCTGGGTTGGGCCACGCCCACGCGCGCCATCATCATCATGGTGGCCATGGTGGCCTTGGGGCAGCTCGCCTTCGTGCTCGCGAAGCGCAACCGCGTCGCGGGTCGGCCGTCCTGGTTCGCGGTGATCGAGGGTCGTCCGTTCGCCTTCACCGTGCTGACGCTCGTCGCCATCCTCATCGGAGGCGTGGCGGAGCTGCTGCCCACCATCATGGTGAAGCAGGCGGTGCCGCACCACGGCGAGGCCCAGCAGCCGTACTCGCCGCTGGAGCTGCAGGGCAGGGACTTGTACGTGCGCGAGGGCTGCTACGTCTGCCACTCGCAGATGATCCGTCCCTTCCTGGCGGAGGCGCAGCGCTACGGCGACGTGTCGCGGGCCGAGGAGTTCATCTACGACCACCCGTTCCAGTGGGGCAGCAAGCGGACCGGACCGGACCTGCACCGGCTGGGCGGCAAGTACCCCAATCTCTGGCACTACACGCACCTGATGGATCCGCGCGCCACCAGCCCCGGCTCCAACATGCCGCCGTACCAGTGGCTGTCGGAGAACAAGATCGAGGTGAAGCTGGCTCCGAAGAAGCTGGCGCTGATGCAGAAGCTGGGAGTGCCCTACACCCGCGAGGACGTGGACGGGGCGGAGGTGCGCCAGAAGGCCCAGGGTGAGGCCATCGCCGCGGACCTGGCCACCCAGGGCGTGAAGGTGGAGTGGGACTCGGAGATGGTGGCCATCATCTCCTATCTGCAGCGGCTCGGCCGTGGGCCGCAGGATCTGCCCAAGTCCACCACCCCGCCGCCCACCGCGACGTCGGAAGGAGGCATCTGATGTTCCGCCAGTTCTACGAGGGGATGCAGCTCACGCACCTCCCCCTGTTCACCCTGGTGTTGTTCTTCGCAGTCTTCCTCGGCGTGGCCGCGTGGGTGTTCTTCGCGCGGCGTGGCCAGGACTACGACGCGCTCGCGCAGTTGCCGCTGACTGACTCGAGCGTGGTGTCCCCTGACTCCCGCGGCGCGAGGAACCCGTCATGAGCTCGAGTGAGAAGCAGGGCGTCCTGCACGTCTATGATGACATCGAGGAGATGGACAACCACCTGCCCAACTGGTGGCTGTTCCTCCTCTGGGGCTCCATCGTCTTCGGCGCCGGCTACTGGTACTACTACCACGTGGGGGAGATGGGTTCCTCGTCGGTGGCGGTCTACAAGGCGGAGGCGGAGGCCTTCGAGAAGAAGATGGCCGCGCAGCAGCCGGACTCGGACCTGGCGCTGGGGTTGCTGGCGAAGAACCCCGAGATGGTGGCGCAGGGCAAGGAGGCCTTCATGCAGACGTGCGCGGCCTGTCACGGTCCGCAGGCGCAGGGCACCATCGGCCCCAACCTGACGGACAATGCCTGGCTCCACGGAGGCAAGCCCATGGACATCCACAAGGTGGTGTCCGAGGGCGTGGTGGCCAAGGGGATGCCCGCCTGGGGTCGCACGCTGGGCGCCGAGCGGGTTCGCTCCATCGTCGCCTACGTGCTGACGATCAAGAACACCAACGTCCCCGGTAAGCCGCCGCAGGGCGAGCCGGAGCAGTAGGCAGGGGGAGGGGAGACACATGTCGCAGCCACAGTCGCAGCCCCAGGGGCCGGGTACCGGACACCTCGCCTCCATCAAGGAGGACGGCTCTCGTCTGGCCATCCATCCCTCGGACGTGCATGGTCGCTTCATCACCCGGCGGCGTGTCGTCTTCGCTCTCCTCATCGCCATCTACGTGGCGCTGCCGCTCGTCCAGGTGGGGGGCCACCCCGCCATCCACCTGGACATCGCCTCGCGGCACTTCTACCTCTTCGGGAAGACGTTCAACGCGCAGGACTTCTGGCTCGTCCTCTTCCTGCTCACCACCGCCGGCTTCTCGCTGCTCTTCGCCACCGCGTGGCTGGGCCGCGTCTGGTGCGGCTGGGCCTGTCCCCAGACGGTGTTCCTCGAGGGCGTCTACCGGCAGATAGAGCGGTGGATCGACGGGCCTCGGGAGCGGCGGCTGAAGGCGGCCGCCGGGCCGTGGACGCCGGCGCGGGTGCTGCGGGCGGTGGCGAAGCACGGCGCCTGGGTGCTGGTGTCGTGGCTGCTGGCGCACGTCTTCCTGGCGCTCTTCCTGTCCGCGAAGGACCTGAGCGCCATGGTGACGCATGATCCCGCCGGCCACCCGGTGGCCTTCGCCTGGGCCATGGCCGTCACCGGGGCGCTGTACTTCAACTTCGCCTGGTTCCGCGAGCAGCTCTGCGTGGTGCTCTGCCCCTATGGGCGCCTGCAGTCGGCCATGCACGACCGGGACTCGCTCATCATCGGCTATGACCTGACTCGCGGCGAGCCGCGTGGCCGACTGGTGAAGGCGAAGCAGGGCGCCCCGGACGCGCCTCGCCAGGGCGACTGCGTGGACTGCCGCAAGTGCGTCACCGCCTGTCCCACCGGCATCGACATCCGCAACGGCCTGCAGATGGACTGCATCGCCTGCGCGCAGTGCGTGGATGCCTGTGATGAGGTGATGGACAAGCTGGGCAGGCCTCGGGGCCTCGTCCGCTACGACTCGCTCAACGGGCTGGCGGGCCAGCCGAGCCGGGTGCTGCGTCCTCGCCTGTTCGCCTACGGGGCCTTCCTGCTCGTCTCCGTCACCGCCCTCTCGATGAGCCTTCTGCGGCGCACCCCCTTCGAGGCCAACCTGCTGCGCTTCCAGGGCTCGCCCTACCTCCTGGAGGGCTCCACGGTGCGCAACCAGTTCGAGCTGCACCTGGTGAACAAGCATCCCACCTCGTCCACCTTCACCCTGAAGGTGGAGCTGCCGGTGGAGGCCTCGGTGGTGCTCCCACAGAAGGAGGTGACGCTCGCCTCCCTGGAGGACTTCCGGGTGCCCTTGTTCGTCACGGTGGAGCGCGCGGAGAAGCTTCCCTTCTCCTTCCGCATCCTGGTGACCGACCAGGGCTCCGGGAAGGTGAAGGATCTGGAGGCCCGCTTCCTCGGCCCTCCCTCTCCGGGGAGCTGAACACCCGGAGGCGCAACGCTTGCGCCCGGCCATACCCGAGCGCAGCCGTTGCGCATCCAACCCCCTCCTGGAGGGGTTTCCCCAGGGAGCCGCGGTTGGCACGGTGATTGGAGACAGAAGTTTCCGATGCGTGCTTCCCTGGAAATCCCCACTCCGTCCGAAGAGTTGATGCGGCGCTACGACGTCGCCGGGCCTCGCTACACCAGCTACCCGACCGCCCCCGAGTGGCAGCACGCATTCGGTACCACGGACTACGCGGAGCGGCTGGAGGCGGCCGGGGCGGTCGGCGCCGACGAGCCTCTCTCCCTGTACGTCCACCTGCCGTTCTGCCGCAGCCTCTGCTGGTACTGCGGGTGCAACGTGGTCATCTCCAAGGAGCAGGAGGCGGCGGACGTCTACATTGACTACCTCCTGAAGGAGCTGGAGCAGGTGGAGGCCCGGCTGGGCTCGAGGCGCAAGCTGGCGCAGGTACACTGGGGTGGCGGCACGCCCACCTTCCTCTCCGAGGCGCAGCTCGAGCGGCTGTGGCGCGGCCTCACCCGGCACTTCTCGCCGCTGCCGGACGCGGAGGTGGCGGTGGAGGTCCACCCGGCCATCACCACTCCGGAGCAGCTCACCCTGCTGAGGCAGCTCGGCTTCAACCGCGTCTCCATGGGGTTGCAGGATTTCGATCCGCGTGTGCAGGAGGTGACCCATCGCATCCAGTCCTTCGAGCAGACGAAGGCGCTGCTGGAGCATGCGAGGGAGCTGGGCTTCTCGGGGGTGAACTTCGATCTCATCTACGGGTTGCCGCACCAGACACCCGAGAGCTGGGCGCGCACGCTGGAGCAGGTGTTGTCGCTGAGGCCGGACAGGCTGGCCGTCTACTCGTTTGCCTTCATCCCGGAGGTGCTCAAGCACCAGCGGCGCATGCCGGCGGAGGCGCTGCCGGATGCGCGCACCAAGTTGGGGCTGTTCCGCTCGGCGTGGGCGGCCTTCGCGGAGGCGGGCTACCGGCCGATTGGAATGGACCACTTCGCCGTGCCCGAGGACGAGCTGGCGCGGGCCCAGGAGCGGCGCGTGCTGGGGCGCAACTTCCAGGGTTATACGGTGAAGGCGGCCTCGGACGTGGTGGCGCTGGGCTCCACGGGCATCAGCGACGTGGGCGGGGCGTACGCGCAGAACGTCCGCTCCCTGCCGCGCTACTACGAGCGGATAGATGCGGGCGGCTTCGCCACCGAGCGGGGCATCCGGCTGACGGAGGATGACCGGCGCCGCCGGGCCCTCATCACCCAGCTCATGTGCAACTTCTGGGTGGACCTGGGCGAGGAGGGAGTGCGCGACTTCGCGCCAGAGCTGGAGCGGCTGCGGCCGCTGGAGGAGGACGGGCTGGTGCTCCGCGAGGGCAGCCAGCTCGAGGTGACGCCCCTGGGGCGCCTGTTCGTGCGCAACGTGGCCATGGTCTTCGACGCCTACCTGCGTCGGGCCGAGAGACCCCGCTTCTCGAGGACGGTGTGAGATGGACGCCATCGACATCCTGATGAACGAGCACCGCCATATCAGTCGCATCCTGGACTTGCTGGAGCGCGCGGTGGCCCGGTCCCGGGAGGGGGAGGATATCTCCGCGGTGCTCTTCGAGCGGATCGCACGCTTCCTCCTCACCTTCGTGGAAGGGAGCCACGCCGCGAAGGAGGACGAGCTCTTCCAGGCCATCACCGCCCAGGGGCTGCCGCTGAGCCAGGGCGTGTTGGGGGCGCTGTCGACGCAGCACTCGCTGGGTCGGGAGCAGGCGGAGACGCTGCGACAGTCCGCCGGGGCCGTGCTGCGAAGCGGGGCGGAGCCGGAGGAGATGTACGTGTGTGTCGAGCACTACGTGCGCCTGTTGCGCGTCCACACCGAGGTGGAGGAGACGCGGCTCTTCCCGCTGGTGCGGCGGCTGCTGCCGGTGGATGTGATGGAGCGGGTGCGCGCGAAGTTCGCGCGGATAGAGGCCGCGCACGGGCCGCTGGACGACGCGGTGGATGCGCTGGAGCTGGCCTTTCCCCAGCCGCTCACGGATGCGCGCCGACAACCCCGGGGGGGACGGTGAGCGCCATGAAGCGCATCCTGGTGGTGGAGGGTGAGCCGGTGGCGATGGGAGCGCTGTGCGACCTGCTGGCCATGGATGGCTACAGCGTGGTGGGCTCGTGCGAGTTCGAGGAGGCCCTCCAGCACCTGCGCGAGGAGCCCTTCGACGCCATCATCACCGACGTGGAGCTGCCTGGAGGCCATGGGCTGGACGTGGTGCGCACGGCGCGCCAGACCCGGCCGGAGGCCCCGGTGCTGGTGATGACGGGCCAGGTCAACTCACTGGCCTCCGAGGCGGCCCTGTCCCTGGGCGTGTCCCGGGTGCTGGGCAAGCCCCTTCGCTACGAGACGCTCATCGCCGAGCTTCAGTCCAGCATCCCCGGGCCGTGAAGCCCGGAGTACCTCCACCCGCGCCGGCCGGGCTGGGTGGAGGCCTCGGGCCGTTGGCTAGCTGTGCGAGGGGTAGATGCCAACGAGCGCGATGATGAAGTTCACCACGAGGTACGGCTGCATGTTGTCGTGCGGCTGGTTGCCTCCCGTGTTGCTGATTGCCTGGGGATTCATGGTCGTGTTGGCCTGGGTGGCATAGGCGTTCAGCGGTTGCTGGGAGGTCGGGTCCACGGTCACCGCTGAGACGCCACCCTCCGGGCCCGCGCTGGTTCCCGGCGTGTTGCTGGCATGTAGCGTGTGGTTGTGGGCCGGCATCTGAGTCGCCAGCAGCGTCACGTTCTCCGTGCCCGCCTTCTGTCCAAGGGGGCGGTGCGAGAGTCCCGGTCCATTGCCCGCATCGGAGGTGGGGGCGGGGTTGCATGGGTGTGTCTCTCCTTTCGCGGCCGAAAGACCGGTGGGATGTGCTCCTCCTCCCTCTGATACCCGCACGGGGAGGGGGGAGGAACCCGCCCCGAGCAGAAATGCCGGGGGTTAATGTCGGCCTGCCTGGAGGCGGGGAGTTGTAGAGACACCATGCTGGGTAGCCAGAGGGATGGCCTATCCTTTGGGGCAGTTGTGCTTCTGAAGGGGGGTCTCATGCCGAAAAAGAATCGCGAGGTCTCGGGTTCCGGTGCCGGTCCGGAAGACAGCGGGGGCAACTTCATCTCCACTCGTCACCAGGAGTCGCACCCCGCCCGAACGCGACCGCGCCCCTTCTGGGGCCCTCTGGCCCTCATCGTGCTCGTCTTCCTCCAGCTCGGGTGCGCCACGGGCCTACCCCCGGGGGGCCATGTGGCGGCCAGCAACTTCCGCTACCGACCCCTGACGCCACCGCCGGCCCCCATGGAGAAAGCCTCCTCGACTTTGGATGTGGAACTCGCGGGGGCGGCGGTGTGCGAGGTGGCGTTCATGGAGCCGGGCATAGGGGCCGCTCGGCCCGTGCCCATCCACCCGGCCGAGTACAAGCAGACCCTCCAGCGACTCGCACGGGACGCGCGGCTGACGGGGACACCCTCACAGGCGGCCCGGGAGCTGTTGGAGACGTTGCGGCAGGAGCAGGAAGTCGAGCGCGTCAGCATGAGCGGACACTGGG
>QKJM01000157.1 GCA_003249315.1 Archangium sp. | reverse complement strand
CGGGGGAACGTCGATGCCGCGCGTCGTGAGTTGATGCAGCGCGGCAAGCGCCACGGACGCATTCTGGCGCTGATGGGCACCGCGAAGGCCCAGGGAGAGGCCGTCCAACGAGAGGCCCGGCCCGCTCCACGAGAGGCGGCCATCCGGGCGCTCCTCCAGGTCGAAGTCTCGGCCCTCGAGGAGGACGGGGGCGCCCACCTCCCCTGCCCTGCGTTGAAGCTCGACGAGCGCCTCCGGCTCCTGGCGACTCACCACCACGGGCACGCCCGGCTTCAGGATGCCGGCCTTCTCCGCGGCGATGGCGCCCAGGGAGTGGCCCAGGTACTCCATGTGGTCGAACGACACCGGGGTGATGGCGGTGACGAGCGGCTGGCAGGTGGTGGTGGCATCCAGGCGCCCGCCCAGCCCCGTCTCCACCACTGCCACGCTCACGGCCTCCTGGGCGAAGTGCCAGAAGGCCACCACGGTGCCGAGTTCGAAGTAGGTGAGGGAAGCGGCGGCCGGGTGGCGCGCGAGCACCTCGAGGATGCGCTGGCCGAACAGCGCGTCGGGGATCTCCACCCCGTCCACGCGGATGCGCTCGTTGACGCGCACCAGGTGGGGAGAGGTGTAGAGCCCCACCCGGTGGCCCGCGGCGCGCAGGGCGGAGGAGGCGAAGGCACAGGTGCTGCCCTTGCCGTTGGTGCCCGCGACATGGAGCGTGGGAAAGCGACGCTCGGGATGACCGAGCGCCTTCAGGGCCGCCCGTACCCGCTCCAGGCCGAGCACGATGGTGGAGGGACCGAGCCGGGAGAAGAAGGCCAGGGCCTCCTCGGGCGTGCGCGGCGGGCTCATGGCGCGGGAGGAGGAGCTAGCCGATCAGTCCGAGGATCTGCACCAGCTTGTCGCGGAGCTCCCTGCGGTGGACGATGGCGTCGATCATCCCGTGCTCGAGCAGGAACTCGGAGCGCTGGAAGCCCTCGGGGAGCTTCTGGCGGATGGTCTGCTCAATCACGCGAGGGCCGGCGAAGCCGATGAGGGCCTTGGGCTCGGCGAGGATGATGTCTCCGAGCCAGGAGAAGGAGGCGGCCACGCCACCGGTGGTGGGGTGCAGCATCACCGAGATGTAGGGCTTGCCCACGGCGCGGAAGCGGGCGATGGCCGCGCTCGTCTTGGCCATCTGCATGAGGGAGAAGATGCCCTCCTGCATGCGGGCGCCGCCCGAGGCGGAGAAGACGATGGCCGGGCACTTCAGCTCGTGGGCGCGCTCGAAGACTCGGGCGCACTTCTCGCCGACCACCGAGCCCATGGAGCCGCCCATGAACTCGAAGAGGAAGCAGCCCACGGACACCTGGTGGCCCTGAATGCGGCCCACGCCGGAGACGAAGGCGTCATTCTCGCCCAGCGCCTTGCGGGTGGACTTGATCCGGTCCTTGTACTTCTTCGAGTCCACGAACCCGAGCGGATCCTGTGGCTCCAGCCCCTGGTCGAACTCCTCGAAGGTGTCGGGATCCAGGAGGGAGGCGAGGCGGGTGCGAGCGGACCACGGCAGGTGGTGCTCGCAGTGCGGGCAGACGTTGAGGTTCTTCTCCAGTTCCTGCCGGTAGATGATCTCGTCGCAGGATTCGCACTTGGCCCACAGGCCCTGCATACGGCTGGGGGCTTCGGGGGGCTCGGGAGTGGTAGCGATGCGGGGCTTCTTGGAGAACCAGGCCATGGGGGCGCGGGGTTAACCGCTCGGACCGGGGGAGTCAACGGCTTCCGCGCCGGCCGGACCGGCTGGCAGCCGGGCATGAACCGAGGCTCGCAGCCATGACGCTCTGCGTCCAGGCGCCTGGAAACGGGGGAGGTTGTAGACGTCTACAACCGATGTAGACAAACTCATCACATCGTTTGTGTACGTCTACGCGTGATTCCTGGCTCAACCAGGAGTGACACCCTCCGGGCTCCTGCCGGCCCGCTGCTATACGCGAGGGCCGACGCGGCGCGGCGTCTGGCTGCGCCTCGCAGTGCCCGGAGAAAAGAAGATGCGTGTTGAAGCCCGGCCTCCCAGATGGGTGGCTCTGCTGCTGGGGGTGGCCCTGCTCACTACGAGTTGCGCCACGCTGCCGCTGCCCCCCGGTGACGGCTTCACGCTGCGCAACGAGAGGGCGGTGGGTTCCTCTCCGCTCCAGTCTCTCCCCTCTCCCACACCGAGCAAGCAGCAGCCCCTGTATCGCGGCTGGGCGGCGCACGGGCCGGACGCTGAACTCGCCACGATGCGCCCCGAGACGGTGGCCAGGCACAGTGCGACCAGCGAGGAGCCTCCTCCTGGCCCTCCCTCCTGCGGCGGCCAGCCCTTGCCTCCCGGCTGGCCCGACCTGTCCTCCCCCGAGCAGAGGGAACTCCTCGCCCCCTTCCTCTCCTGCTCCTCTCCCTCCGAGTTAATCCACCTCCAGCAGCACGTGGACATGCCCCGGCTGGTGGAGGCTCTGCGTGACTGGGACGCCGTGCGCCTCGGCGCCCTCGGGCCCATGCGCGAGGACGCCTCCTCCCTCCTCAACCTCAAGCGCGTCTCCTTCCTCCTCTCCTTCTTCGAGCACTTCGGCCCCGCCCGCGCCGAGGTGCTCGCCCTCTTCATTGTCGACTCCTCCTACGACGATGACCTGCGGGAGATGCTCTTCCTCCTCGCCCAGCAGAAGCAGTTGGCACAGACACTGAAGCTGCTGCCCTCCTTCCGCGAGCGCCTCGAGGCCCGGGGCCTCAAACCCTCGGCCCGCGCTGACCGGGACTTCCGCTGGAGCGACGTGGGCCGTGGCCTGGCGCGCTTCGGCCGCGACGCCCTCTCCACCAGCCCTCTTTTCAATGGCGCGGGCGGCCTCAACCTCTCCTCCTTCCGCAACCAGTTGCCTCCCCCCTACCAGCAGGTTTTCGACACGGTGGATGATGCGGAGTCCCTGCGCCACTTCGCTCCGGCCAACGTCGTACTGGGCACCTTCGACCACATGACGTTCGGCGTGCCCCTGGGCTTCTACTACCTG
>QKJM01000399.1 GCA_003249315.1 Archangium sp. | reverse complement strand
CTCGTCGATCTCGGCGGTGTGGGGCTCGGCGGGGATGGGACACTACGCTGCGGGCAACGCCTTCCTGGATTCCCTCGCGGCGTACCGGCGCGAACAGGGACTGGTGGTGTCGAGCCTGGCCTGGGGTCCGTGGCTCGGCCGGGGAATGGTCTCCGCGGAGAACCGGCGCTGGCTGGCCAGCATGGGGGTGGATCCTCTCGAGCCGGAGGCCGCGCTGGAGTGGATGGAGCGGTTGCTGGGCGCGCGCGTGACGAACTCCGTGGTGGCCAGCGTCCGGTGGGACGACTTCGCGGCTGTCTTCGAGGCCCGTGGTCGCCGGCCCCTCCTGGAGCGCATCCGTCGCGGGGAGGCGGAGCCTCGGCGGGAGGCCGCGGTCCAGGCGAAGTCCTCGGCTCCGTGGCGCGAGGCGACGACACCCGAGGCCCGGCGCGAGGCGGTTCGGGGGCTGGTGCGAGAGAGCGTGTACCGGGTGCTCGGTCTGGAGCCAGGACAGCCCCTGCCCGCCAGGCGCGGCTTCGCGGAGATGGGGTTGGACTCCATCATGGCGGTGGAGCTGAAGAGTCGGCTGCAGGAGTCCCTGGGGCTGTCGCTGCCGGCGACGCTGGCGTTCAACTTCCCGAACCTCAAGGCGCTCACAGAGCACCTCGTCTCGAAGGTGGAGGCGGAGGTGCCTCTGGCTGCCGCGGTCGAGGACTCGGGCGAGGCTGTTTCGGACGAGCCGATCGCGATCGTCGGCATGGCGTGCCGGCTACCGGGAGGCGTGGAGACTCCGGAGACCTTCTGGCGGATGCTGCGCGAAGGGACGGACGCCATCTCCGAGATTCCCGCGGATCGCTGGAACGTGGAGGACTGGTACGACGCGGACCCCGAGGTCCCCGGGAAGATGTACGTGAAGGCGGGCGGCTTCCTGCGGGAGGTGGATCGGTTCGAGCCGCAGTTCTTCGGCATCTCTCCGCGCGAGGCGGAGAGCATGGATCCGCAGCAACGGTTGCTGCTGGAGGTGGCGTGGGAGGCGTTGGAGCGCTCGGGGCAGGATCCGAGCGCGCTGCGCGACTCGCGCACGGGCGTCTTCGTGGGCATCACCGCGTCGGACTATGCGCGGCTGCTGCTGGCGGGAGAGCCGTCGGAGCTCGATGCGTACTTCGCCTCGGGCACGTCGCTGAACGTGGCGGCGGGGAGGCTCTCATACACGCTCGGGCTGCGAGGGCCGAGCATGGCGGTGGACACGGCGTGCTCGTCCTCGCTGGTGGCGTTGCACCTGGCGTGTCAGAGCCTGCGCCGCGGTGAGTCCGCGATGGCGCTGGCGGCGGGGGTGAACGTCATCCTCTCGCCCGAGCCGATGATGACGGCGAGCAAGGCGCGGATGCTGTCGCCGGACGGGAGGTGCAAGACGTTCGACGCATCCGCGAACGGCTACGCACGAGCCGAGGGTTGCGGGGTGCTGGTGCTGGAGCGGCTGTCGGAGGCTCGGGCTCGAGGGCACGAGGTGCTGGCGGTCATCCGTGGCACGGCGGTGAACCAGGACGGGCCGAGCAGCGGCCTGACGGTGCCGAACGGGCTGGCTCAGCAGGAGGTCATCCGGCAGGCGCTGCGGAGCGCGGGAGTGGCGCCTACGGAGGTGAGCTACCTGGAGGCGCACGGCACGGGCACGTCACTGGGAGATCCGATCGAAGCAGAGGCGGCCTGGTCGGTGCTGAAGGAGGGGAGGAAGGGCGGCGAGTCGCTGTGGATGGGGTCGGTGAAGACGAACCTCGGTCACTTGGAGTCGGCGGCGGGAGTCTCGGGGGTGATGAAGGTGGCGCTGGCGCTGCGGCACAAGCAGTTGCCGGCGCACCTGCACCTGAAGGAGCCGAATCCGCACATCGACTGGAAGGGAATGGGGGTGAAGGTGCCGGTGGCGCTGACGCCGTGGGAGCCGACGCAGGGGCGGAGGATCGCGGGAGTGAGCTCCTTCGGATTCAGCGGGACGAATGCGCACGTGGTGCTGGAGGAGGCTCCGGCGAGGGAAGAGGTGAAGCGGGAGGTGGAGAGACCTCGGCACCTGCTGGTGCTCTCGGCGCGCACTTCGGAAGCCTTGCGGGCGCTGGCGGGCCGGTACGCGGAGGAACTGGGGCGCACCCCCGAGTCACTGGGAGACGTGTGCTACACGGCGGCGGTGGGGAGGGCGCACTTCGAGCACCGGCTGGCGGTGGTGGCGGGCAGTGTTGCGCGGATGCGCGAGCGACTGGAAGCCGCGGCGGCGGGACGCGAGGTGGAGGGCGTGGTGTCGGGGAAGGCGGTGGTTTCGGAGACGCAGCCGAGCTCCCGGGAGGTGCTGGAGCGGTGCCTGGACATGAGGCTGCGCGCACCGGTGACGCCTGAAGTGGAGGCGGAGTGGGAGCGGGTGCTGGGGACGCTGGGAGCGCTGTACGTGCGAGGCGTGGCGGTGGACTGGGAGGCCTTCGATGCGCCCTACGCCCGTCGCCGGGTATTGCTGCCCACCTATGCCTTCCAGCGCCAGCGCTACTGGTGGCACGGCGACACCGCGCGCAAGGCGGCACGTGGTTCGAGGTCCGAGGTGGGCGTGAAGCCGCACCTGGGGCGGAGGCTGCGCTCGCCGGCGCTCGACGCGGTCGTGTACGAGACGATCTGCGGGCCGGCGCATCAGGCCCACCTGGAGGACCACCGCCTCTTCGGCACGGTGGTCGTCGCGGGCTCCTCGCACGTATCGATGGTGCTCTCGGCGGTGGAGGACGCCCATGGCTCGTCGGCATGCACGCTGGAGAACCTGACCTTCCCACAGGCGCTGGTGCTGGCGGACGGGGAGGAGCGCGCGCTGCAGGTGATCCTCTCGCAGAGCGGGTCGGGCGGCGGTTTCGAGGTGCGCTCGCTGGGGGATGAGGGGGGCGTGGAGGAGTGGGTGCTGCACTCGGCGGGAGAGCTGCGCGTGGGAGCGATGCCTTCGGAGCAGTCGAAGCCACTGCCATCGCGAGAGGAGCTGCGGGCCCGCTGCGGACAGCGAC
>QKJM01000433.1 GCA_003249315.1 Archangium sp. | reverse complement strand
CGCGAAAGTTCTCCCCCGAAGGTCCGGTGGTCGCCGTCAGGCCACCGGGCCTTTTTTTTCGCGGAGCTCGAGGGGCGGCGGGGCATGAAGCATCATTCGCGCGCCCGAGCGTGGATGGTCGAAGGACAGGGACTCGGCGTGTAGCAGGTAGCCCCCGTCCCCGGGCAGCCCGGGGTTCTCGGCTCGGGGGAGGCCGCCCACGCCGTAGAGCGGGTCTCCCACCAGCGGGTGGCCGATGAAGGACAGGTGGATGCGGATCTGCTCCGCTCGGCCCGTGTGGATGTCCACCTCGAAGAGCGTCTGCCCGGGCCTCCGCTCCAGCACCCGGGCCGTGCTCCGGGAGGGCTTTCCGCTCTCGCTCGCTCCATGCACCGAGCCCAGGCGTGGATGCGGCACCAGCCCGATGGGGGCGGAGATGTCGTAGCAGTCCCTCTCTGCCTGGCCGATGGCGAGCGCGCGGTAGCGTTTCTCGACGGCGTGCTCGCGCCAGCTCCTCGACAGCAGGGACGCCACGGCCTGGGTGCGCGCGAAGAGCACCAGGCCGGACGTCGCGCGGCCCAGGCGGTGCATGGGAATGGCCCCCGGGTAGCGCTGCCGCACCAGGTGCAGCAGGGTGTTGTTCAGGAAGCCGCCCGCTGGAACCGTCGGCAGGCCGCTCGGCTTGATGACCGCGAGGAGCTCCGCGTCCTCGTGGACGCGTTCGTAGCGGAGGGGCACGTCCTCCTCTTCCCAGGGAGGGCGGTGCCAGTGGAGGTGCTGGCCCGCGCGCAGACGCTCCTCGCCACGTGCGATGACGCCGTCGAGCAGCACCTCGCCCCGGCTGAAGCGTTCCCTCCACTCCTGCTCGGACGAGTGCTGGTACCTGCCGGCCAGGTACTCGAGCGCGCTCTGGCCCCGTGCCCGGGTGCCGAGCTGCTCGCGGTACACATAGCCATCATTGAGTGGCATGAGCCCAGCCTACGACAGGCGGGGAGCGGCGAGAACGTCTCCTCTTCGAAGCTCCGAGAGGCGTCGTCGGTTCGCCGGGCCTTTTTTGGGGCAATGCGGGACGTGCGTTCGTAATGATGGTGCCGGAATCGACCCTGGAGTGGACTCGAGGAGGAACACACCATGAGCGTACAGAGCATCGACATCGGCATCGGCGAGGAGCAGAGGAAGCAGATCGGCGAGGGTCTCTCGCGACTGCTCGCGGACACCTACACGCTGTATCTCAAGACGCACAACTTCCACTGGAACGTCACCGGGCCGATGTTCAACACGCTGCACCTGATGTTCGAGCAGCAGTACACGGAGCTGGCGCTGGCGGTGGATGCGATCGCCGAGCGGATTCGAGCCCTGGGCTTTCCGGCTCCTGGCTCCTACGCGCAGTTCGGCCGGCTCACCAGCCTGAAGGAGGAGTCGGGCGTGCCCTCGGCCGACGAGATGATCCGCCAGCTCGTGAAGGATCAGGAGGCGGTGGCGCGCACGGCCCGATCCATCTTCCCCACGGTGGACGAGGCGCACGACGAGCCCACGGCGGACCTGCTCACCCAGAGGATGCAGGTACACGAGAAGACGGCCTGGATGCTGCGCAGCCTGCTCGGCTGAGCGGTCTTCCGGGAGTTCTCGCATGCGCACCTCCGTCGCCCGTCTCCTTCCGCTGGCCTGTCTGTTGCTGGCGTGCGCTGGAGTCCGTTCGGGGCCTCCTCCGGCCGAGTCCCCGAGCGGTTCCACCGTGGTTCTGCTGGTGCGGCACGCGGAGAAGGAGGCCGGCGCGGAGGACCCGGTTCTCACGCCCTCTGGGAGGGAGCGCGCGGAGGCGCTGAGCGAGGTGGCTGGGAGCGCGGGGGTGAGTGCCATCTACACCACGCAGTTCCGCCGGACGCGAGAGACCGTGCGGCCGCTGGTGGAACGGCTCGACGTGCCGGTGACGGTGCGGGAAGTCGATTGGGAGCGGGTTCCGGAGCACGTCGAGGCGGTGGCGCGGGAAATCCTCTCCCAGCACCAGGGAGAGACGGTGCTGGTGGTGGAGCACAGCAACACGCTTCCGCTGCTGGTGGAGGCGCTGGCCGGGGTGTCCGTCCCGCCGATTCCCGATAGCGAGTACGACCGCCTCTATGTGGTGGTGGTGCCGCCATCGGGTTCGGCCCGGCTCCTCCAGGCGCGCTACGGAGCGCCGAGCGTTCCCTGAGGCTGGCTGGGGAGGGCTCTCATGGCCCGCAGCAGGCCGCCGAGAACCTCGTCCAGGGTGGTCCGGCCGCGCAGCACGCGCTCGGGGTGCTCGAAGGTGAGCTGGACGCGGTTGAGGGACTCGACGAGCTCCGCCATGAGGTGAGCCAGCTCCGCCGAGTACCCCACGTCCTCGAGCATGGGCACCATGGCCGCCGGGGTGTGCTCCTCCACGCGCACCGGTCGGCCGAGCAGCCGGGCGAGGGTGTCCGCCACCTCCTTCGGGCTGTAGTCCACGGGGCCGGTCAGTTCCACGATGCGCTGGCTGATGGCGGGCTCGAGCAGCATCCGGGCCGCTACCTGGCCCACATCCCGCGTCGCCACCATGTGTACCTTCCGGTCCGTCGGGCCGAGGAAGCTCGGCAGCACGCTCTCCTGCACCACGGTGGGGAGCCAGGGGGACCAGTTCTCCATGAAGTACGCGGCGCGGAGGAACGTCACCGCCACGCCGAGCAGGCCCAGCTCCCGCTCCAGGGTGTGCCTCGTCTTCACCAGGCCCGTCCCCTCCGCGTGCTGCGCCCCCACCGAGGAGAGGGCGACGAAGTGTGGCACCCCGCTCGCCTTCACCGCCCGCGCCAGCGCGTCCACCAGGCGCCAGCGCTCCTCCAGCACACCGATGCTCGAAGGCTCCGGGTCGGGGAGCAGCAGGTAGGCCCCCTCCGTGCCTCTCAGGGCCTCGGTCATCGCGCGGACGTCCCCCAGCTCCGCGAGGACGACCTCGGCGCCTCGTTGCCGCCAGGGCTCGGCCTTGGCTGCGTCACGGAGGACGACGCGGACTCGCTCCCCCTCCTCCAACAGCGTC
>QKJM01000091.1 GCA_003249315.1 Archangium sp. | reverse complement strand
CCACCCGTTGCTTCATCAACACGCATTACCTCGCCGCCGCGCTGGACCGCGTCGACGAATGGCTGGCCCTCCTCGACTCCCTGGACATCGCGCTGCCCCCCGACTGCGGCCGTGAGGTGGCGCTCTTCGAGAGCGTGGCAGCGGGGGAGCGGGACCGCGTGGACAGCATGGTCGCGCACGGCCCCGAGGACTGGCCCTGGCCCACGGGCGTGGAGACCGCCCTCCTGCAGATGGTCCCGCTCCGGGGTCGGATCGGTGATGCCAACGAGATGCCCCCGCTGGACGGGGCGGTTACCAGAGGTCTCCGTCCCGACCACTTCGGGCTCTCCAACGTCGCGCACCTGGTGCTCCAGGTCGCCTACGGGCTGAGCACCGCGGAGGCCGCGGAGGAGACGTTCGCCGCCAGGGGGGCGCCGAGGGAGCTGGAAGGACGCGGACGAGACGAGGTGACCGACTACCTCCTCTACGGCGTCCGCGAATCCCTCCTGGGCGATACCCTGGAGTCGAAGCGGGTGTCGCAGCGCCTGCGAGCCATGCGGGACAGCGCCACCAGCAGGACCTTCGAGCGCGGCTTCGGGCCCTGGTTCGCGCTGCTGGACGTGGGGCCCGCCTTCCAGCGGGGGGACTGGCCTCTCGTCGTCGAGACGCTGGAGCCCGTGGCGGCCGGGATCCACGAGCCCGGCGTGGGCTCCCTGGCGGGAGACGACTACCTGGTCTGGTGGGTCCTCGCCGAGGCGCACGTCCAGTCCGGTCGGCCCCACGCGGCGGTTCCCTGTCTCGAGTCGATCCTGGAACGGCCCCGCTTCCGGCTCCGGGGATGGATGCTCCAGGGGTACGTCCTCCCCGCGGCGCGCTTCAAGCTGGCCGGGGTGTACGCGCAGATCGGCGACGTCGGGAAGGCCGAGGAGCAGTACCGGGCGTTCCTGGACCTCTTCACGAACCCCGACCCCGAGCTCGCCTGGATGGTGGATGAGGCGAACGGCGCCATCAGGCGCGAGCGCTGACCCTCCGCTCGATCATCTTCCAGCGCTCGAGCAGCGCGACCTCCGCCTCGTTCTGCTGATACAGGGTGCCCATCATCTTGAAGAGGGCATCGCGGGCCAGGAGGCACATCTGGAGGTTCTCCTCCACCGGGAGGAACCAGACCTTTCCCTTGTTCTTGAAGCCGTTCTCGTTGACGTAGGTCCAGAACAGATTGGCCGCGCCCCAGTGGATGTTGTGGAAGTCGATGCTGACGGCGGTGTCGACCTGTCCGCCCACCCCGACGACGGCGCCGGCCTTCGCGCCGAAGCTCACCTTGCCGAAGATGCTGCACTCGAAGTGCGCCTCGGCCGAGCCGCCGGCTCCGGCCATGGCGGTGCCCGTGACCTTGGCCTTGGTGATCTCGCGGCCGCCCAGCTTCAGGGTGCCGTGCGCGGATGCCGAGACGCGCACCCCGGCAAAGGCCTCGGCACCCACCTTCACCTTGACCCCGTTGTAGTCCAGGGTCACCTCGGCTTCGGCCTTGGCGAGGGCGCCGGCGAGGGCGTCGATCTCCCCCCCGATCTCCAGGACGTCGAGGACGTCGCACTGGACGTTCGCCTTGAGGCGGATGCCCAGCTCGGCCTCCACGCTCCCCTTGGCGCTGAACCCGCTCTGGGAGATGTCGACCTGCCCCTGCACGCGGCCCCGTGCCCCGGCGAACAGCTCCGCGTCGGCCTTCACCTTGAGGCCCGAGTACTCCATCTCGAGGCTGCCCTTCATCTCCACGCCCGCCCGCGCGGAAGCGTCGAAGCACAGCGTCCGCGCCATGCCCGTCTTGGTGAAGGACTTGGTGACCTGGTAGTCCGCACCCTTCCACATCTGCATGTCCGCCGTGAACGCGGGCTTGCTGAGCACGTGGGCGGCGTCGTCCAGCAGGATCTCCAGGATGGGGCGGACCGTGGTCGGCTCGAACTGCAGCAGCTCGTGCATGGCCCAGTGGGCGCCGTCGGACGGGTAGTCCGGCTCCGTCGCGCCCACCGCAACGGCCTGCCAGTAGTCGAGCAGCCTGAACTTCTCTTCGAGCACGTAGTACTTGACGTCCAGCAGCTTCATCTTGGCGGCTTGCACGCCGGCGGTCGGCGTGTTGGGCGGCAACGGATCCTTGAAGAAGCTGCGGTACGTGGTCTCGAATCGGCGCCGCTTGTCGGCAGCTTCACGGACGTCCAGCGTCCCGTAGACCTGTAGGGCGTCCACCGCCTCCTGAACGACCTTCTGGCGCGTCGGCTTCGCGGGTCCACCCCTCAGGAGGGGCTTGCTCAACTCGGGAAAGAAGCTGTTCTGGCAGTGGTACTGGAAGTCGAACGGCGGCTTGGCCACAGCAGCGTAGAACTTGTCGAGACACGCCTTGGCGTCGAATGCCATTCAGGCCCTCCAGGTGTGACAGACTCCGTCGCCAGAGCGGGACGGGCGATGCGCCAGAGCTTCTCTAGTGGGGTAGCGGGGGGAGCGGCTTGTTCGGCCTCGGCAGCGGAGGCTGGCCGGCCATGAAGCGGTCGACTTCCCCCACGCCCCAGGTCACGTCGGGATTCACGGTATGAACCTCCGTCAGGGTGAGATTGACGTTGTATTCGTCACGCAGGACCGTGATCGCGGCACGAATCTGATCGTCCGTCGGCTTGTAGTGTCCGCTGTTGTTGTCGATGAACCGCAGCTTGCCGCCGGCACCGATCTGTAACATGCCTGCACATACGACTTCGTCTCCCGCCGTGAAGGAGGAGTGGTTGAACATCGCGTACCCACCGCGCGACTCGGGCGCCAGATCGTTCGCGGTGTAGATGTTTCCCCACTCGTCCATCGCGTAGGGCCACGCAGCGTTACCGGGTGTCGCAGCCGATCGTCCATCGATTGCGTAGCGGAGGCCTCCCTGTCCATCGGACTCCAGCATGTGCTGGAGCCGCTCGGGCCTCTTCATGTACTTGGTCTCGATCTCGCCCGGACCCGAAGCCACCGTGGCCGCGATCTTCTCGATCTTCTGCCAATCCGCGGCCG
>QKJM01000236.1 GCA_003249315.1 Archangium sp. | reverse complement strand
GCGCTCGGGCGTCCATACCGCGGAGAAGCCGTGCTCATCGGCGAACTTCGCCCCCTCCAGCAGCAGCTCGTACTTGGGTCCACGCAGCGAGTCCTCGTCGTCGGCGAAGTAGCTGAGGCTCAGCTCCACCGGGCGAGAGCTCGCGGCGCCAGCGCCTAGTCGCATCAGGTTCGCCCCCATCCATTCGGGAGGGAAGACCACGCGCAGGCCGCGCGAGAGCGCCCACAGCAGCTCCAACTCGGGCCGCTCCGCGGTGGGCTCGGTGGCCACCATCCAGGCGCCGCCCTCGGAGGGCTGCAGCGGGGCGGAGGTGCTCAGGCCACGCTACGTGAGCAGCAGCGGCACGGAGCCGTCCGCGGGGGCATAGGCAGTCAGGCCCGTGAGGCCGGCTGGCCCGAGCGCCACGGTGGCGCCACCCAGTACACCCCAGAGGGCCACCAGCTTCTCGGGCGAGGGATTCAGGCACACCCCCACCGGCACGCCGGGCCTTACGCCGAGCGCCCTCAACCGTGCCGCCAACCACAGCAGAGGACGCCGCAGGAAGCTCAGCGGCGACATGAGCGAGGTGGAGAAGCCCCCGTAGAGGGTGCCGAGGATGCCGCCGATGAGCCCCATGTCATGGCACCCAGGGTGGGCCGGTGCCAGTCCCCAGAGGCATCGGAGGGAAGCTCGTCGGTGGCCACCCAGCGCAGTTGCTTCAAGTCGGGGGCGGACTCGAAGAGGGGTTCGGCCATGGAGCGGATGAAGGAGGTGGTGAGCACCACCGAGGCCTGGCTGTCGAGGATGATGGAGCGCAGGCGCGGCAGTGTGCGCTCCAGGCGCATGGGGTCCGGTGGGTAGGCGGGAACGGCGATGACGCCGGAGACCATGCAGCCGAAGAAGCCGGTGACGTACTCGAGGCCCGGAGGGTAGAGCAGGACGGCGCGCTCTCCCGGTGCGGCGAGCTGCTGCAGGCAGGCGCCAAGGGAGCGGGCGCGTCGCAGCAGCCCCGAGTAGGACAGGGGGCCGCTGTCGTCGGAGTCCTCGACGAAGTGGAAGAGGGGGGCCTCGGAGAGGCGCGTGACGCGCTCCTCGAGCAGGTCCAGCAGTGTGGAGGAGGAGGTCATGTCATTGCTCCGAGTTTCTTGGGGTGCTTTTTCAGGCGCTTTGCCGTGCTGGCTCTGTCTCGGCCCCCTCAGCCAGCAGGAAGCTCCACTTGGAGCCACGCAGGAAGAACGCGAGCAGCCTCACGCGGTCCTCCTTCCCTGAGCGGAAGTCGAAGCCCGCTCCAGCAGCTCCCTCAGCCGATTGGCCAGGTGCCCCACGTGAGGCGGAGCGATGAGGCTGAAGTGGTTCCCTGGCACCGGATGCACTTCCACTCGTGCCGCCAGCGTTTCCCAGCCCAGGTCTTCCCGCCGGCCCTCCACCTTCGCCGCCTCCTCCGCTCGCAGCAGGACGAGCGAGCCCGAGTAGGGCCCAGGGACGTACTCGCGCGAGATACGCAGGTTGTGGGAGAAGACCGCCCACAGGGCGCGCAGCTCTGCGAGGGGTCGCTCCGGTAGTTCCTCGCCCACGCCCGGGGTGCCCTCCAATAGAGCCCGCAGCTCCTGCTGATCCATCCGTCCCAGGAGCCCCGCCGCCTCGGGGTGCAACCCGGAGAGGTGCGAGAGGTGGTCGGCGAACTGGAACACCTCCAGGGCCCTGGCCTCCTCACCCTCCTGTCTCGGCGCGTCCTCGCGGCCCTGGGCGTCGATGATGACCAGCAGCGCTACCTCTTCTCCTCGCTGCTGGAGCTGTCTCGCCATCTCGTACGCCACGCGCCCGCCCATGGACCAGCCGCCCAGCAGGTAGGGCCCGTGGGGCTGCACCTCCCGGATGGCCTCCACGTAGCGAGTGGCCATCTCCTCCAGCGTGCCGGGAGGCTCCTGCCCTGTCATGGAGGTGGGAGCCTGCAGGCCAAAGAAGGGTTGCTCCGGGTGCAGCCGCCTCGACAGCTCCAGGTAGCACAGCACGCCGCCGCCCACCGGGTGGACGCAGAAGAAGGGCGTCCGGTCGCCTCCTCTCCGCAAGGGGACCAGTGCCGATTGGGAGGGCGTGCCCTCGTCGATGCGAGCGGCCAGCTTCTCCAGCGTGGGCGCCTCGAAGAGATCGATCACGGCCAGTTCCACTTCGAAGGTGGCATGGACGCGAGCCACTACCTGCGCGGCCAGCAGCGAGTGGCCTCCCAGCTCGAAGAAGTCGTCCTGGACTCCCACCCGCTCCACCTTCAGCAGCTCCTCCCAGAGGGCGGCCAGCCGCAGCTCGGTGGTGGTGCGCGGCGCCACGTGGGCCTCGTCCGCCCGAGCCCGGATGGGAGCGGGCAGCGCTTTTCGGTCCACCTTGCCGTTGGAGGTGAGCGGCAGCTCCTCCAGCACCACGAAGATCGAGGGCACCATGTACTCCGGCAGCCGCTTCTCCAGGAAGCCGGTCATCGCCGTCTCCTCCAGCGTCTGCCCCTCCCTGGCCACCACGTACGCCACCAGCCTCTTGTCTCCCTGTTGCTCCTCGCGCGCCACCACCACGCACTCGCGCACCGAGGGGTGGGCCGCCAGCGCCGCCTCCACCTCCCCCAACTCCACCCGGTACCCTCGAATCTTGAGCTGGTGGTCCACCCGTCCCAGGAACTCGATGCGTCCATCCTCCAACCAGCGGACCTTGTCTCCCGAGCGGTACACCCTGGCGCCCGGCTCCGGGCTGAAGGCGTCCGGCACGAAGCGCTCCGCCGTCAGCTCCGGTCGCTCCAGGTACCCTCGGCTCACGCTGGCTCCGCCGATGTAGAGCTCGCCCGGCACGCCCACCGGTACCGGCTGTCCGTACCCGTCAAGCACGTACACCCGCACGTTGCCCAGCGGCCGGCCCAGCGGCACCGACTGCGCCCCGGGCGCGCGCACGCCGCGCTCCACCCGTCCCGCGAGCACGCCCACCGTCGCCTCCGTGGGGCCGTAGTGGTTGAAGATCTCGCATCCGGACGAGAGCGCATGCACCTTCTCCACCAGCGCCCAGTCCGACACGTCTCCGCCCAGCACCAACCGCTGGCGCGGCAGCAGTTTCTCCGCCCCTGGCACCGAGAGCAGCGCGTCCAGGTGCGTGGGGACGATCTTCAGTCCGTCCACTCCATGGCGCTCGCCGTAGTCCCTCATCCGTGCCGGGTCCGCAGCCACCTGTCTCTCCACCAGATGCAGCGCTCCTCCCGCGCACAGGGTGGGGAAGATGGCGGTGTGCCCCAGGTCCGCCGCCAGAGTGGACACCGAGGCGAAGCTCGCCTCCGGTGGCAGCTCCAGCCGTCGGGTGATGCCCTCCACGTAGCAGGCCAGGTGCTGGTGCTCGATGCACACCCCCTTGGGCTGCCCGGTGCTGCCCGAGGTGTAGAGGACGTAGGCGAGATTGTCCGGCCCCACGTCGCTGGCCGGAGGCTCCTCCGGCTGCGCCTCCAGCAACCCGTCCTCCGCATCCAGGCTGACGAGGAAACCGCCCTGCGCGGGCAGCTCGTCCATCAGCGACTCCTGGGTGACGATGAGCTGCACCTTCGCGTCGCGCAGCACGTGCAGCAGCCGCTCCTGGGCGCGCGTCTGGGTCGGCTCCAGCGCCACGTAGGCGCCGCCCGCCTTGAGGATGCCCAGCAGGCCCACCAGCGCATGCACCGAGCGCTCCACGAACAGACCCACCCTCGTCTCGGGCTTCACCCCCAGCGCCTGCAGGTACCAGGCGAGCTGGTTGGCTCGTCGCTCCAGCTCTCCATGGGTGAGCTGTCCGTCCGAGGCCACCACCGCCACCGCCTCCGGCACTCGCGCCGCCTGCTCGGAGATCCACTCGTGGATGCAGCGTCGCGGATAGGGCGCCGCGGTCTCGTTCCACTCCACCAGCACTCGCCGCCGCTCCTCCTCGCTCAGCAGCGGCAGCGCCGACAGCCGCTGCTCGCCGCCCGTGGCCACCACCGCCTCCAGCAGCCGCTGGAAGTGACAGGCCATTCGCTCCACGGTGGAGGCTTCGAAGAGATCCATGCTGTACATCCACGCGCAGTGCAGCCCCTCGGGTGTCTGGTGTACCAGCACCGTCAGATCCAGCTTCGCCGTGGCTGGATCCACACCATCCGACTCGAGTCGCAGCCCCGGCAGCTCCGCCACGGACGAGGAGATGTTCTGCAGCACCAGCTTCACCTGGAAGAGGGGCGCGTGCGCCCGGCTGCGCTCGGGGTTGAGCGCGCGGACCAGATCCTCGAAGGGCAGATCCTGACGCGCGTAGGCCTCCAGCGACACGTTCCTCGCCTGCTCGAGGAGCTGGCGGAAGGAGGGATCCTCCCCCATGTGCAGGCGCAGGGCGAGCTGGTTGATGAAGAAGCCGATGATGCTCTCCGTCTCGGCGTAGTGACGGTTGGCCACGTCCGTGCCCACCACGATGTCCGGCTGTCCGCTGTAGCGGTGCAGCAGCGTCTGGAAGCCAGCCATGAGCACCATGAAGAGGGTGGCGCCCTCGCGCTGGGCGAGCGTCTCCAGGGCCTTGGCGAGCGGTAGGGGCAGCAGCGCCTGGTGGGTGCCTCCGCGGTAGGTGCGCACCGCCGGCCGGGGCCTGTCCGTCGGCAGCTCCAGCACCGTCGGGGCGCCCTCCAGGTGCTGGCGCCACCAGGCCAGCAGGGACTCCAGCGCCTCGTCCCGCAACCACTGGCGCTGCCAGAGGGCGTAGTCCGCGTACTGCACGGTCAGCTCCGCCAACGGGGAGGGCCGCCCCTGGGAGAAGGCCTCGTACAGGGCGGCCATCTCCTGCACCAGCACGCGCATGGACCAGCCATCCGAGACGACGTGGTGCAGTGTGACGAGCAGTACATGCCGGGTGTCCGACAGTCGCAGGAGGATGGTGCGCAGCAGCGGGCCTCGTCCGAGCTCGAAGGGACGCCGGGCCTCCTCCAGGGCCAGTCGTTGCGCCTCCGCGTCACGCTCCGGAGCGGGCAGCTCCGTCAGATCCACCACCGCCAGCGGAAGCCGCAGGGGCGGAGAGATGACCTGGACGGGCTCGCCCTGCTCGACGCACAGAGACGTGCGAAGCGACTCGTGGCGGCGCACCAGCTCGTCGAAGGCGCGCTGGAGCGCCTCCGTGTCGAGCGTGCCCTCGAGGCGGAGGACGGAGGGCATGTTGTAGTGGGGCTGGCCCGGCTCGAGCTGATCGAGGAACCACAGGCGCTGCTGGGCGAAGGAGAGGGGAATGGGCCCCTTCCTCTCCATGCGCCGCAGGGGCGGCCTGGTGGGAGCGGCCAGTGAGCCGTCCGCTCCGGACTTCTTCTTCCCCGGTTGCGAGGACGGGGCGCTGGGGGCGAGCCCCAGCGCCTTCTCGATGGTGGCGGCCAGTTGCTCGAGGGTGGGATCCTCGAAGAGGACGCGCAGGGGCAACTCCAGACCGAAGGTGATGCGGATGCGGGAGGCCACCTGGGTGGCCAGCAGCGAGTGGCCCCCCAGCGCGAAGAAGTTGTCCCGCACCGTCACTCCGTCGAGTTCCAGCAGTTCGGTCCACATGCTGGCCAGGGCCTTCTCCACAGGGGTGCGAGGCGCCCCTCCGTCCTGGCTCGCGGGCTCGTGCTCCAGGCTGGGAAGCGGCAGGGCCTCCCTGTCCACCTTGCCTCTGGAGCTCAGGGGCAGGGACTCCAGGGGGACGAAGGTGGAGGGCACCATATACTCGGGCAGCTCATCGGCGAGCCATGCACGCAGGGAGGTGGTGTCGGTCGGCTGGTCCTTGCGCACCACCACGTAGGCCACCAGGCGGGTGAGGCCGGCCGCGCTCTCCCTGGCCACCACCACCGCCTCGCGCACCGAGGGGTGGCGCAGCAACACGGACTCCACCTCACCCAGCTCGATGCGGTAGCCGCGCACCTTCACCTGGAAGTCGGCGCGGCCCAGGTACTCCAGCTCGCCGTTGGCCAGCCAACGCACCCTGTCCCCCGTGCGGTACAGCCGCTCCCCCGGCGCGGTGGCGAAGGGGTGGGGGACGAACTTCTCCGCCGTCAGCTCCGGGCGGCCGAGATAGCCGCGGGCCAGTCCCTCGCCGCCGACGTACAGCTCGCCGGGCACGCCCACGGGGACCGGGCTCAGGTGCCCGTCCAGCACGTATGCCTCCACGTTCCGGATGGGACGGCCGATGGTGATGCGCCGTGCGTCCAACGCCTCCGCGAGCGTGGTGCATACGGTGCATTCGGTGGGGCCATAGGCATTGAAGAGACGCCGCCCCGTCCGCCAGCGCGCCACGAGCTCGGGCGTGCAGGCCTCGCCGCCGGACACCAGCGACTCCAGCCCCTCCAGCCCCTCCGGCTCGAGCTGCGCCAGCACCGAGGGCGTGAGCGAGAGGGTCGTGATGGACTGCTTACGCAGCAGCCACTTCAGCGGCTCGCCGGGGAGCAGTTCCTCGCGCGAGGCCATGACGAGGCATGCCCCGGACAGCAGCGTCGGGATGAACTCCGACACGGACGCATCGAAGGCCGTGGAGAGGAACTGCAGCACGCGGCTGCCAGGACGCAATCCCAGGGCATCGCGGGTGTGCAGGCTCATGTTGCACAGGCTGCGTTGCCGCAGCAGGGTGCCCTTGGGCCGACCCGTGCCTCCCGAGGTGTAGATGACGTAGGCGAGGTTGTCGCCATCCACAGGGGTGTCCAGGCCTTCGGTGGGCTCCTGTTCCACGCGCTCCCGATGCTCGTCCAGGAGGAGGACGGAGTGGTGTTCTCCCAGCAGGTGGCGCAGGGAGGCCTGGGAGAGGACGACGGCGGGGCGCGCATCCGAGAGGATGTAGTTCAGGCGCTCGGAGGGGAGAGAGGCGTCGAGCGGGAGCCAGGCACCGCCGGCCTTGAGGGTGGCGAGCACGGCGAGCACGAACTCGGGAGCGCGCTCCAGGCAGAGGGCGACGAGGACCTCGGGGCCGACGCCGAGCTTGCGCAGGTGCCAGGCGAGCTGGTTGGAGCGGGTGTCGAGCTCGGCGTAGGAGAGCGTCCGGGAGCCGAAGCACAGGGCCGGGGCGTCCGGGGTGGCGCGGGCCTGGGCCTCGAAGTGGTGGTGGACGAGCGCTGGCTCGGACAGCTCGCCGCGGGTCCGATTCCACTCCACCAGCACCTGGCTCTGCTCGGAGGAGGGCATGAGGGGCAGCGCGGACAGGCGGGTGTCGGGCGAGGCCATGGCGGCCTCCAACAGCACCCGCAGGTGGCCAGCCAGGCGGGACACGGTGCTCTCGTCGAACAGGTCCGTGTTGTACTCCAACGTGCCGACCAGCCCCTTCTCGGGAGACGAGGTGAGGGACAGCGCCAGATCCAACTTGGCCACGCCGCTGCTGGCCTCTCGCGAGCGCAGGGTCAGCCCGTGCGCCGACAGGGACCGTGGCTGGGGCTGGTTGAGGGTGAACATCACCTGGAAGATCGGCGCGTGACTGAGATCCCTGTCGGGCTGGAGATCCTCCACCAGCTTCTCGAAGGGCATGTCCTGGTGCGCATGGGCCTCCAGGGTGGTGTCTCGCACACGGGCCAGCAGCTTGCGGAAGGTGGGGTTGTCCCCGAGGCGCGAGCGCAGCACGAGGGTGTTGACGAAGAAGCCGATGAGGCCCTCCACCTCGGAGTGGCGGCGGCCGGCCAGGGGTGAGCCGACACAGATGTCGTCCTGGCCGGAGTAGCGGTGCAACAGTGTCTGCCAGGCGGCCAGCAAGAGTATGAAGGGGGTGACGCCCTCTCGCTGGCAGAAGGCCCCGAGCGTCTCGGCCAGCTCGGGTGGAAGCGTCACGGGGATGTTGGCGCCGCGGAACGTCTCCACCCGGGGGCGTGGCCTGTCGGTGGGAAGCTCCAGCAGCCCCGGAATGCCCGCGAGCTGCTGCTTCCAGTACGTGCGCTGCCTGTCCAGCTCCGGGCCTCGCAGCCACTGGTGCTGCCAGAGCGTGTAGTCCGCGTACTGCACCGGCAGCTCGGGCAGCGGCGAGGGCTGGCCCTGCGCGAAGGCCTCGTAGAGCGCGGACAGCTCCCGCACCAGCACGCTCATGGACCAGCCATCGGAGATGATGTGGTGCATGACGAGCACCAGCACATGCTCGGTGTTCGAGAGCCGCAGCAGCGTGATGCGCAGCAGCGGGCCAGTGCTCAGGTCGAAGGGACGACGTGCCTCCTCCTCGGCGAGCTGGAGGGCCCTGGCCTCGCGCTCGGCGGCGGGCAGCGAGCTCAGGTCCACGCGCGTCAGCGGCAGGGGCGCCGGAGGGTTGATGACCTGGAAGGGCTGACCCTGCTCGGCGCGGAAGGTGGTGCGCAGCGACTCGTGGCGGCGCGCCACCTCGGTGAAGCCGCGCTCCAGCGCGTCGGTGTCCAGCGGACCTTCCAGCCACAGCGCCGAGGGCACGTTGTAGAGAGCGCTGCCGGGCTCGAGCTGATCGAGGAACCACAGGCGTCGCTGGGCGAAGGACAGGGGCAGGAGCTCGTCGCCGCGAGGGCGGGGCTCGATGAGAGGCAGCGAGGGGGCAACCCGGGCCGTACGCTGTGACTTGGCCTGGAGCTGCTTGAGGAGGAGATCCCTCTTCTCCGGGGAGAGGTTGGCCAGTCGCTTGAGGATGTCGCTCATGGGAGGGCCTTCGAAGAGGAGGAGACAGGCGACGCCGAAGGTGCCGGGTGGAGGGTGGCCATGACGCCATCGCGGGGACGGTGGGTGCCGATGGACAGGGGAACGACGGGGTGGTCGGGCACGAGGCGGACCTGGAAGTGTCGCAGAAGCGTCGCCAGGCCCGTCATGATGAGATTCACCGTATAGGCGTTGCCCACGCACATTCGCTGGCCCGCGCCGAATGGCATATAGGCGTAGCGGTGCTGACGCTCGCCCTGCTCGGGAAGGAAGCGTTCGGGGAGGAAGCGCTCGGGCTGCTCCCAGAAGTCGCGGTGGCGGTGCAGGAGGTAGGGGGAGATCTGCACCAGGCTGCCCGCCGGTACCGTCCAGCCGTCGATCTCCTCGTCCTCCGCCACCCGCCGGAGGAGTCGCCAGGCAGGTGGACGGAGACGCAGCGTCTCCTTTACCACCGCGCGTGTGTAGTGCAGCGCCTGGAGCAGCTCGGCATCCACGGGGCGTCCGCCCAGCACGGTGGACAGCTCGTCGCGCATCCGCTGCTCCACCTCGGGGTGGCTGGCAATCATGTACCATGTCCAGGTGAAGGCCACCGACGTGGACTCGTGTCCTCCAATCTGCAGGGAGACGAGCTCATCACGCACTTCGAGGTCTGTCATTCCCTGGCCCTGCGCGTCCCGGGCCTCGAGCAGCACCGTCAGGATGTCATCTTCTCCCCGTGGCTGCCGACGGCGCTCGGCGATGAGCTCGTAGAAGGCGTCGTCCAACGCGTTCACGGTGTCGAAGTAGCGCTTGCGCCGCGAGCGCGGCAGGCCCATCCGGCGCAGCGCGGCCTTCCAGAGTGAGTCGCGCCCCTTGCCATGGCTGCTGTCCGTGAAGAAGTCGATGTATCCGCGGAACCTCGGGTCGTTCGCATACAGATCACGCGAGAAGATGGAGACGCTCAGCAGCGAGGCGACGAGCTGGCGCATCTGCTCCAGCAGCTCCAGCGGCTCGCCGGTGAGGGCCTTCTCCCGCCAGCGCTCGGCGAGGGTCTCACTGCCTCGCACCATGCCCTCCACCATCCGCGCCAGCCGCGTGCGATGGAAGGCCGGCTGCACCATGCGGCGCTGGCGGCGCCAGAACTCCCCGTGGCTGCCGAACAGGCCGTTGCCGATCAGCCGGTTCTGGGTTCCCTCCAGCGAGCGGAAGTTACGCGCGTTGTCCACGAACACTCGCTGCGCGTGGTCAGGATGGCTCAGGACATATATCGGGCCTCGGATGGTGTTGAAGAAGACGACGTCGCCGTGGCGCTGCTGGCTCTCGATGAGCAGCTCCAGTGGGTGGGCCACCTGCTGACGGATATTGAGCAGCCAGTGGCCATGGTGCCCGGGGGGACGAGGAGGGGTAGGTTTTCGCGAACGCATCTGACAGGACGCTCCTGTTTCTGAGCTGGCTGGGGGGGGAAGGCCCTTTGGGGCCCACCCCGGTCGTCTATTCCTCGGGTTCCATCTCGTCGGACGGGAGCGCCTCCGCGGCCATCAGCGCCTCCAACTCGTCGCCGTCCATTCCCTCGAGCAGCTCCACCATGGACGCGAGCTCCTCCGGGGAGACCTGGGCCGTGGCCTGGATGATGCGGAGGGAGAGCTCGGCCACGGTGGGCGCTTCGAAGAAGTCCTTGAGAGGAAGCTCCACCTGGAAGGCCTGGCGCACTCGGGAGACGAGCTGGGTGGCCAGCAGCGAGTGCCCGCCGAGCGAGAAGAAGTCGTCGTGGATGCCCACTCGCTCGACTTGCAGCACCTGGCCCCAGAGGGTGGCGAGCTGCTGCTCCGTGTTGTTGCGCGGAGCGGTGTACGCGGCGGCCTCCGGACGGGAGCCATTGGGCGCGGGAAGGGCCTTTCTGTCGACCTTTGCGTTGGAGGTGAGGGGCAGCGCCTCGAGGGGAACGAGGGCGGAGGGGAGCATGTACTCGGGAAGGCGCTGCTGAAGGAAGGAGCGGAGAGTCGAGGTGTCGAGCTGCTGGCCCGGATGGGTGACGAAGTAGGCGACCAGTCGCTTGTCGCCAGGGGCGTCGCCGCGAACGATGGCGACGGCCTCGCGGACGGAGGGGTGGAGGAGGAGAGCGGACTCGACTTCGGAGAGTTCAATCCGGAAGCCGCGCACCTTCACCTGGTTGTCGAGGCGGCCTAGGAACTCGAGGACGCCGTCGGGACGCCAGCGTGCGAGGTCGCCGGTGCGGTAGAGGCGGGCACCGGGCTCATGGTGGAAGGGGTCGGGGATGAAGCGCTCGGCAGTGAGGTCCGGACGCGACAGGTAGCCGCGTGCCAGGCCCTCGCCGCCGATGAAGAGTTCGCCAGGGACGCCGACGGGAACGGGCCGCATGTCGGAGTCGAGGAGGTACACCCGGGTATTGGCAATGGGGGCGCCGATGGGAACGGAGGCATGCACCTGCGCGGGCCGGTACATGCGGTGGCAGGAGGTGAAGAGGGTGCTCTCGGTGGGGCCGTAGCAGGCGGTGACGGGGATGTGGAGCTTCTCGAGGACGCGGCGGACGTGGGGGGCGGAGACGACGTCGCCACCGGTGAGAAGCTGCCGGACGCCACGTAGGCTCTCGAGCTTGAGATCAACCACCTGGGAGAAGAGGCCGGCGGTGAGGTGGAGGGTGGTCACCTGGTGCTTGGAGAGGACCTGGGTGAGGAGGTCGAGGTCGCTGGGGGATTGGGGAGGGAAGACGACGAGGCGACCGCCGAAGAGCAGAGGCCCCCACACCTCGAGGGTGGAGGCGTCGAAGGAGATGGGGGCGAGGAGG
>QKJM01000890.1 GCA_003249315.1 Archangium sp. | reverse complement strand
CCGGGTGTGATCCACTCACCCAGTCCGCGCCCTACACCGAGTGCCGGGACGACAGGAACGTGCCAGTGCCCCCGCCGGGCAGCACCAGCATCAGCCCTCGCTACCAGCAGACCTTCGCCATCAACAGCCCGGTGGACCCGGAGCTGGAGCCCCAGTCCTCGGATGAGTTCGTCCTGGGCGCCGAGTACGAGCTGCTGCCGCACTCCAGCCTGGGTGTCACCTACACCCGGCGGTACATGAACGCGGTCATCGCGGACATGAGCCGCAACGAGGCCACCAACTACTTCATCGGCAACCCGGGCCGGGGCATCGCCTCCGAGTTCCCCGCCGCCGTGCGCGACTACGATGCCGTCACCGTCCTCTTCAACAAGGCGTTCGCCGACCAGTGGCTCGCCCAGCTCAGCTACACGTGGTCCTCGCTGAGGGGGAACTACTCGGGCCTGTACCGCCCGGAGAACGGGCAGCTCGCTCCCAACGTCACCTCGGATTTCGATCTGCTGTCCATGACCGAGAACCGCCTCGGCCCGCTGCCGTTGGACCGCACCCACTCCTTCAAGCTGTCCGGGGCCCGGCAGCTCCAGCTCACCCCGCGTACCCAACTGGACCTGGGGCTCTCCTACCGCGCCAACTCGGGGGCGCCCCTGAACGTGCTGGGCTCCCACCCCATCTATGGCCCCGGCTTCACCTTCATCCTCCCGCGCGGCAGCGGCGGTCGCCTGCCCTGGGTCCACAGCGTGGACGCGCGTCTGGGCATCAGCTACCGGCTGACGCGGGACACCGTGGCCTCGGTGAGCGTGGACGCCTTCAACCTCTTCAACTTCCAGAGCGTCACCGCGGTGGACCAGAACTACACCTTCGACAACATCGATGCGCTCATCGACGGGCTCCCCGAGGATCTCGAGAGCGTGAAGAACCGGAACGGCAGTCCGCCGGCCCTCAATCCCAACTACCAGAAGCCCCTGGCCTACCAGGCGCCCCGCAGCATCCGGCTCGGCGCGCGCATCACCTTCTAGCCCATGCGGAGCAACCTCATGACGACGCAGCGAGCCCTGATGTGGGGCATGTGTATGGCCTGGCTGGGCGCGTGCGGCGGAGCACAGCAGCCGCTGCCCCAGTGTACGGTGGGCCGGGGAGACCATGCCGTCCGCTACACGTTGAAGACGGGAACGGGAGCCTGTGCCAGCAAGCGCAGCGAGGTGGTGGGAGCGCAGTCCTTCCGGGTGCCCGGCGCGGGAGAGCCCCCCAGCCTGGTGCTCAAGCCGGCCCCGCTGGCGGCGCTGGAAGGACAGGACACCGCGCACTCCGTCACCGCCTCGGGGGCCTTCACCACCGAGTACCCGGGAGAGAACGGGACGTGCGAGGTGTCACAGCTCTCCGAGGCCCGGCAGGTGGTGACGCCGGACGAAGGAGTGACGGTGGACCTGCGCTACCAGTGGAGCCAGGTGCGCATCCAGGGCTCCGCCACCATCCCCGGCACCCAGTGGACGGCGGAGCTCACCTACTCGGAGGGGGACTGCACCGCCACCTACGAGGCGGTGGGTGTCTTCCCCGCAATCAAGTGCGAGCGCACGCTGGCGAACGGCACGGTGGAGAGAGACCCATCCATCTGCAAGCAGCCGAGGCCCGGTCTGTCGTTGGACCCCTCCTACCCCATCACCTGCGACGAGGTGACGAACCTCTGCGTGCTGGAAGGCCAGCCTCCCGCGCTGCTGGACTGAGAGGCATTGCCTCGGGCTCGCGGCGCTACGGCTCCCTGGCCAGCGCCGCGAGCCGATCCCACGCCGCGCGCACGTGCCGCTCCTCGGTGCGTGGCGAGCCAATGGCCATGCGCAGCACGTAGCGCCCAGGGCCGCCCTCCACCCCCGGCAGCACCGTGTGGGTGAGGAACACCTTGCCACCCGCGTTCAGCCGCTCCAGCAGCGAGCGGTTGCGCGCGTCCGTGGCCGCGGGCTCCTCGCCCGGCCTCGGCTTCAGCCGGAAGCACACCAGGCTCAGCGAGCGCGGTGCCGCCAGCTCGAAGCGCTCGTCTCCCTCCACCCAGAACGCGAAGCACTCCGCCAGCCGCACGTGCTCTCGGATGTACTCTCGCAGGCCCTTCGCCCCGTAGTGCCGCAGCACGAACCACAGCTTCAGCGCCCGGAAGCGCCGGCCCAGCGGAATCTGCCAGTCCCGGTAGTCGATGACCGACCCGCTCGCGCTCGCCGCGTTGCGCAGGTACTCCGGCATCACGCTCAGCGCCTCCAGCAGCGACTGCCTGTCGCGCGTGTAGAAGGCGTTGCAGTCGAAGTTCGTCAGCAGCCACTTGTGCGGGTTGAAGGCGAAGGAGTCCGCCGCCTCCACCCCCGCCAGCATGCCGCGGTGCTCGGGGCACACCAGCGCCGAGCCCGCCCACGCCGCGTCCACGTGCAGCCACCCGCCCGCGGCCGTGAAGCCCGTGCGCTCCAGCGCCTCGCCGATGGGGCCCAGGGGATCCATCGCCCCCGAGGAGGTGGTGCCCAGCGTCGCGCAGACGAAGAAGGGCTGCCGTCCCGCGGCCAGATCCTCGCGAATGAACCGCTCCAGCACCTCCGGGCGCAGCGCCTGGTGTGCGTCCGTCTCCAACAGCCGCAGGTGGACGGTGTCCTCCTGATTCCGCACCACGCCCGCCAGCATCGCCGCCTTCAGCACCGACGAGTGCGTCTGCGTGGAGACATACGCCACCAGCTCCGCCTCCCGCCCCAGCTTGCGCAGCACCCGCGCGCGCGCCGCCACCATCGCCACCAGCGCGGCCTCGCTGGCCGTCCCTTGGATGACACCGCCTCCGGTGCCCGTGCTCGAGCGGTAGGACTCCGGCAGCCCCGTCAGCTCGCACAGCCAGTCCAGCACCCGCGTCTCCAGCTCCGTGGCGGCGGGGCTCGTCGACCAGAGCATCCCCTGCACCCCCAGGCCGGCGGACAGCAGCTCGCCGAGCACCGCCGGTCCCGAAGCGTTGGCGGGGAAGTAGGCGAAGAAGGAGGGCGACTGCCAGTGGGTGAGGCCAGGCAGCACCAC
>QKJM01000770.1 GCA_003249315.1 Archangium sp. | reverse complement strand
AGCGGACGTAGGCCTCATGCGCCTTGGCGTCCTCTTTCTTGGAGGGCTCGGCGTCCTGGATGCTCCAGTCCAGCGTCTTCATCAACGCCTTGCTGCGCTTCTTCACATCCGCGTCCAGGAAGCGGATGGCCTCGCCCATCTTGTCCATCAGCCGCATGGGCTTCCGCTTGTTCTTCGGCTCGGACAACAGCGCGTGGGTGAGCCACGGGAAGACGGCCGTCACGTCGCAGTGCACGTACATGGAGCCCGTCTCCACCGCCTCCACGGACACCTTGCCCCAGGTGTGGCCCTCGCCGGCGGGGCAGCTCGACAGCGCGCCGTTGTCCACCGGGTCCACGCAGAACTGCACGTCGATGTCGAAGCCCGACGTGGGGACGTTGAGGATCTGGTCCAGCAGCGGCTCGCCCTGCAGCGTGTAGTTCTTGGGCACGCCGCCGCCGAGAATCCAGATGGCCAGCCGCTTGCTGCCGTGGTGCCGGCAGAAGTGCTGCATGGCCGCCATGGAGTAGACGTCGTCGTTGATGTCGAGCTCGAACTTGAACTCGTCGCCCAGCAGCCGCTTCAGCTTGACGATGTTGAGGAAGATGGAGCCGTCCTGCACCGCGCCCACCCAGATGGGCACCGCGTGCTTGTACGCGGTGGACAGCAGCGACGGCTGCTTCACGCCGAGCTTCTTCTCAATCTGGTGGATGGCCTTGCCGAGCAGGTAGTGGAACTCGGGGGTGGTCATCTTCCGCTGGAACTCGGGGCCGCGGATGATGGCGGAGAAGAGGCGGTCGGTGTCGAGCAGCGCCTCCTCCCAGAAGCCCAGGTCGTAGATGCGGATGATGCGCGCAAGGCGGTACTGCAGGTCGCCCGCGTTGGGGTTCACCTCGCGAATGGCGTGGCCGATGATGCGGTGGGCGTCGTGGTAGAGGTTGGCGCCGGTGGTGGTGAGCGCCGAGATGATGCCCTTCTCGATCAAGGGGATGACACAGCTCTGGTGCAGACCCGCCGGGGTCATCGCCCCCGAGAGCGTGAGGAAGACGGAGGCATCCAGCTCCATGGAGCGACGCATCAGCTCGAACGCGGTGCGCTCCTGCCGGCCCACATAGGCGGAGAAGGCATGCTCGAGCAGCTCGGCCGGCTTCTCCTTGCCGGTGATGGGACGCGGATCCGCCTTGCGTGCCTGCGAGTAGTGCGCGCGCAGATTCTTTCGGGTGTTCGAGGAAGTTCTGGCCATGGCGCGCGGATCTACCACCCCCGCGCGTCGGTGGCAGGTCCTTACTTGCGCTTCTTCCCCTTGCCGCCCTTGCCCGCCTTGGACTCCCGGCCCTCCTTCAGCGCCTCGGGAGGCTCGGTGAACATCGGCTCGTGCAAGGGCTCGGCGGGCATGGAGACGCCCAACAACCGCTCCCTCACCTGCTCCGGGCTGAGGTGCCCGGTGTCCGCCACCACACAGGAGATGTACGCCAGCTCCACCAGGGCCCGCCTGGCGCGCGTGCGCACCCCTTCGTCCTCCGAGGACAACTGGTCCGCCGCTACCGAGACGTAGCTGCTCGCCAGCGAGTCGAAGAGGTAGACGCGGTTCTCGATGGTGTCCTTGGCCATGGGCCCCTTTCCCTGGAAATCCGGAAGGAATGTGGAGAGGGCATGCGAAAAGGATCGGAAGTTCCCAGATTCCTCCTACATCCTAGGGACAGCAGGATCGCCCATCAACCCGAGCACCGAGGAACCATCTGGTGATTGATCTTCACTCCCACACCACCGCGAGCGATGGGCAGCACTCCCCCTCCGAGCTGGTCGCCCTGGCGGCGGCGGCCGGGGTGACGGCGCTGGCGGTGACGGATCATGACACGGTGGGGGGCCTCGCCGAGGCGATGGAGGCGGCGAAGGCACACGGGATGGAGCTGGTACCGGGCATCGAGCTGTCGGCGTTCGTGCTGAGGCACGAGGTCCACATCCTCGGGCACTTCGTGAGGCCGGACGATCCGGAGCTGGCCGGCTTCTCGGTGCGGCTGCGCCAGGAGCGCGAGCAGCGGATGGAGCGGATGGTGGCGCGGATGAAGCAGCTCGGCTTCCCGATCTCCATGCGGGACGTGCGAGCGGTGGCGGGCAATGCGCAGCTCGGGCGGCCCCACCTGGCGCGGGTGCTGGTGGAGCGAGGCTGGTGCCTGGACATGAAGGAGGCGTTCGATCGCTTCCTCGGCGCGGGCCAGGACGCCTGGGTGGAGCGCTTCAAGCTCGACGGGGCGGACGCCATCCGACTCATCCACCAGGCGGGCGGAACCGCCACGCTCGCGCACCCGGCCGGCTCGAAGGTGGAGCGCTACGAGATTGAACAGCTCGCCCGGGCGGGCCTGGACGGACTGGAGGCGCTGCACGCGGACGAGAACAACCCAGGTGTCCTGGAGAAGTACCTGGGCATCGCCCGCGAGTTCGACCTCGTGCCCACCGGGGGCAGTGACTTCCACGGGGAGGCACTTCACCCGGGGAGGAGGCCCGGGAACGGGACGACTCCGCCGGAGAACTTCGCCCGGTTGAGGGATCGGGCCGCCAGCCAGCGGTAGAAATCCCTCACCCCAACCCTCTCCCAGAGGGAGAGGGGGCTTCTCACAGCTCCCGTGTCACCTTGAAGCGGCCCGTCAGATCTGTGAGGTTCTCCGCCACCGACTGCAGCTCCTGAGCGATCCGCGTGGTCCGCCCCGTGGCGTCCACGCCCTGCTTCACCAGCTCCGCCACGTTGCGCGCCCCCTGCACGGCCTGCTCGCTCGACTGGCGCTGCTGCCGGGTCGCGATGGTGATCTGCCGGGCCGCCTCACTCGTGCCGCGCGCCAGCTCCACGATCCGCTGGAAGACCGCCGAGGCCTGCTCGGCCACCTCCACCCCGCGATCGCTCGTGGCCATGCCCACCCGCGCCTTCGTCGCCGCCTCGTTCCCCGAGTCCTGTACCTTCTCCACGATGCGGGCGATGTCGCGCGCCGAGGCCGACACGTTCTCCGCCAGCTTGCGCATCTCCGCGGCCACCAGCGAGAAGCCCCGCCCCACCTC
>QKJM01000615.1 GCA_003249315.1 Archangium sp. | reverse complement strand
GAGGTGCCTGAGGATGGGGACCAGGAGCGCCGGGAGCGACAGGGCGCGCGGTGGCACCCGGGGGAGCACCGGGAGGCGGTCGAGGCGCTTGCGGATGGGGACCGGGAGCGCCGGGGCGAGCGGCGGCACCCGGGGGAGCACCCGGAGGCGGTCGAGGCGCTTGCGGGTGGGGACCCGGAGCACCGGGAGGAGGCCGAGGTGCCTGAGGATGCGGACCAGGAGCGCCAGGGCGCGCGGCGGCACCCGGGGGGGCACCAGGAGGCGGCCGAGGTGCCTGCGGATGGGGACCGGGAGCACCGGGGCGAGCGGCGGCACCCGGGGGAGCGCCGGGAGGCGGTCGAGGTGCCTGCGGGTGGGGTCCAGGAGCACCGGGGGGCGGCCGAGGCGCTTGTGGCTGAGGACCGGGGGGACCGGGTCGGGCACCCGGGCCCGCCATGGGCGGGGCGCCGGAGCGAGCGGCGGCGACACCGGGCCCGGTCATGGGGACACCTGCTGGCGCGGGGCCTCTGGGCGCGGTTGCACCAGGGCCTGGCATGGGGGCGGGAGGGGCAATCGGCGTCGTGGGGCCGGGGGCGATGACGTCACCCCACAGCTCGCGCGGGAAGGCATCGCGAATGTGTGGGAAGCGGCCGGGGAAGGCGAAGTTGATGCCATCCTCGGACACCTGGATGCGGCCCTGGATGCTGCCGTTCTCGATGAGAAGCTCGATGGTCGACAGGGCCAGGGGACCCCAGAGAGTCCCCGTGTCGTTACGTACGAAGTACTGCCGGACCTCTCCCTCCACCATCTGCAGTATCGCTCCTTGTGTGAGCAGCCACCCTATCCCCGTCGGAGGGGTAGGGGGAAGCCGCCTGCCGTGCCGGAAGCAAATCCCCGACCGGGGGCCTCCGGCTCAGCCGATGAACACCAACAGGCCCTGGCCGCGCTCCACCACCGCGGCCATGAACTTCCTCAGCTCCTGGAAGTAGGAGAGCAGTTCCTCCTTCGGATCCAGGTCCGGCGGAGGCTCCTCCCAGAAGCCCGGGTAGATGTCCTCCGCCTGGAGGCGCGCTGGCTCGTACCGCGAGAGCAGCGTGTCCTCGGAGAGGCCGTCGAGCGTGCGCGAGAGCTCCTTCACCTGGGCAGAGGTGAAGACGCGCGCGGTGCCCTCATCCGACGGGATGTCGCCCACGTCCTCGCCTCCGCGCACCAGGAAGTCCAGCGGCGGCTGGCCGTCCCAGGCCGTCCCGGTCAGCAGGTACTGCAGTCCGTGCCACGTCTCGCCGATGTCCAGCTCGAGGAATCGCGCGCCCTCTGGATCTTCGAAGTCCTCCTCGTCCTCGAGGAACGCATCGAGCGTGTCCGGCTCCTTCAGCAGCCGCGGGCGCTGGTTCTCCGTCAGGCTGCGCAACGTGCAGAGCATCTCCATCAGAGCACCACGTTCTCCCGATGCTCGCCGAAGACATCCCGCATCGCATCGGAGATCTCTCCGAGCGTCGCGTACGCCTTCACCGCATCGAGGATGAGCGGAATCAGGTTCTCATTCGGGTTCTCCGCCGCCTTGCGCAGCGCATCCACCGTGCGCTGGGCCGTGGCTCCGTCGCGCTCCGCCCGCAGCGTCTTCATCCGCTCCAACTGCGTGCGCTCCACGGCCTCGTCCACCCGCAGCAGCCCCGAGGGCGGCGGCTCCTCCACCTGGAACTTGTTCGTCCCCACCACCACCGTCCGCTTCTCCTCGATGTCCCGCTGCGCCTGGTAGGCCGCGTCCTGGATTTCACCCTGCGGGTAGCCCTGGGCGATGGCCTCCACCATTCCGCCCATGTCGTCGATGCGGCGGATGTAGTCCTCGGCCTTCGCCTCCAGCTCGTCCGTGAGCCGCTCCACCGCGTAGGAGCCGCCCATGGGGTCGATGATGTCGGCCACCCCCGACTCGTAGGCGATGATCTGCTGCGTGCGCAGGGCCAGTCGAGCGGACTCCTCGGTGGGGAGCGCCAGGGCCTCGTCCCGGCTGTTGGTGTGCAGCGACTGGGCGCCGCCCATCACCGCCGCCAGGGCCTGCAGCGACACGCGCACCACGTTGTTGTCCACCTGCTGCGCCGTCAGCGTGCTGCCCGCCGTCTGCGCGTGGAAGCGCAGCATCATCGAGCGCTTGTCCTTCGCCTTGAAGCGCTCCTTCATGATGCGCGCCCACAGCCGCCGCGCCGCGCGGAACTTGGCCACCTCCTCCAGGAAGTTGTTGTGGACGTTGAAGAAGAAGGAGAGCCGCCCCGCGAAGGCATCCACCTCGAGCCCCGCATCGAGCGCCGCTTTCACGTAGGCAATCCCGTCCGCCAGCGTGAAGGCGATCTCCTGGGCCGCGGTGCTACCGGCCTCGCGGATGTGGTAGCCGCTGATGGAGATGGGGTTCCACTTGGGCACCCGCTTCGCGCAGAAGGCGAAGAGGTTGGTGATGAGTCGCAGCGAGGGCGCGGGCGGGTAGATGTACGTGCCGCGCGCCATGTACTCCTTGAGGATGTCGTTCTGGACGGTGCCGGAGAGCTGCTCCAGCGCCACGCCGTTCTTCTCGCCCACCGCCGCGTAGAGGCACAGCAGGATGGGCGCCGTGGCGTTGATGGTCATCGAGGTGGAGACCTTGTCCAGGGGAATCCCCTTGAGCAGCACCTCCATGTCTCGCAGCGAGGAGATGGAGACACCCACCTTGCCCACCTCGCCGTGGGCGCGAGCGTGGTCCGCGTCCCGGCCCATCTGGGTGGGCAGGTCGAATGCCACCGACAGGCCCGTCTGCCCGGACTTCAGCAGGTAGTGGTAGCGGGCGTTGGCGTCGTCGGCCGTGCCGAAGCCCGCGTACTGACGCATCGTCCAGAAGCGGCCCCGGTACATGGTGGGCTGTACGCCGCGGGTGAAGGGGTACTCACCGGGAAGGCCCTGCTTCTCCATGTACTCCCCCGACACGTCGTCCGGGGTGTAGACGGGCTCCAGGGTGAGATCGCTGGAGGTGTGGAACTCGGGGTGGCGCTCGCCGCTCTTCGCCTTCGCCTTCTCGTACGTCGTCT
>QKJM01000828.1 GCA_003249315.1 Archangium sp. | reverse complement strand
GACCTCAAGTGGGCAGGAGCGCCAGGGGTCATCGTGGGAGGGAGCGGGGGCGCCGCAGGCCTGCGGTGCGTCGATGCGACCACCGGATCGGCCCTGACCGGCTACTTCGTGGGAGACCACCCCGGGTTGGAGATCGTCGGGTTGGCTCCGTACTGGGGGAACCGGCTGGCGGAGCAAGGCGTCGGCGCGGTCCCTGGAGAGTTGGGCGGCGAGATTCCCCACCTGGGGTATCGGATGTCGTACTGCTATCTCGCGCTCTCTCGCACGGCCACGGCCGTCACGGACGTCCAGGTCGCGCTCGACAACGCGACGACCTATTCGTACTCGAACTCCTCGACCTTCTGAGGCATCGCCTGCCAGTCAGGGTCGGTGAGCCCCTCGGGCCCACCGCTCCCTCATCCCGCGTGCCCGGCAACGGTCATGACGACTTGTCGAGCCCGGCCCTCGTCGCCGCCAGCGCGCCGAGGGCCGACCAGTCCTGCTCTCCCCGTCCCCGGGCCACTCCTTCGAGGTAGTTGTCCCGCAGGAGGCTCGCCAGCGGCATGGGCACCTCCGCCGCTCCGGCCGCCTCCAGCACCAGCTTCATGTCCTTGAGCCCCAGCCGCAGCTTGAAGCCCGCCGGCTCGTACGTGTCCCCGGCCACCATCTCCGCGTAACGCTCGAAGATGGGCGAGCGCGCGAACACCGACTGGAACACCTCCAGGAACACCTTCGGCTCCACCCCCGACTTGCGCGCCAGCGCGAACGCCTCGCCGAGCGATTCGATCATCGATGCGATCAGGAAGTTGCCCGACAGCTTCACCACGTTCGCCGCCGAGGCCCGCTCCCCCACCACCGAGAGCCCACGTCCGAAGGACTCCAGCAGCGGCCGGCTCCGCTCCACGTCCGCCGGCTTCCCCGAGGCCACCACCCAGAGCAGCTTCGCCTCGGCCGCTTCCGGCCTGCCGAACACGGGCGCCGCCACATACCCCTGCCCGGCCCTCGCATGGGCCTCCGCCAGCCGCTCCGAGAGCTCCACGGACAGGGTGCTCGACGAGACGTGCATCGCCCCCTGCCCCAGCCCGGCGAGCAGGCCCTGCTCCCCGAAGCTCACCGCCTCCACCGCCCGGTCGTCCGCGAGCATGGTGAAGACCACCTCCGCTCCGCGCGCCGCCTCCGCCGGCGTCTCCGCGATGCGCGCTCCCAGCCTGCCCAGCGGCTCGGCCCTCTCCTTCGTGCGGTTGTAGACAGCGAGTTCGTGCCCCGCCTCGCGCAGGTGCCTCGCCATGGGCTGGCCCATGTTCCCCAGGCCGATGAATCCCACCTTCATCTGTTCTCCCCTTGTCGTGTCGACCGAGCCTATCCCACCTCCCCGGGCGGGCTCCGCTCCATCTCCATGGATTCCCAGGAAATTGTCTCGCGTCTCTTGTTCCGGACTGGACAAGGCTTCCTGCGCTACAATGGATCCGCCATGTCCCTGCGTGGCCGCAATAGGGGGTCTCTCATGTTCCGCGTCCTGCCCGTCGTGGCGCTCGGCCTGCTGCTGTCCGCCTGCGGGGTCATCTACCAGCAAGAGGTGAAGGAGCAGAGCTTCCAGACCAGCAGCAGCCCGCTGGTGGTGGTGGACAACGTCAGCGGCCACCTCTCCGTCGGCCCGAGCACCGGAAACGAGGTGCTGGTCACCATCATCGAGCATGGCACCGGCAATTCCTCGGGGGAGGCGAGAGAGAGGTTGAAGGCGCTCCAGGTGGAGCTGAGCCAGGAGAAGGACACCGTCACCCTCACCACCCGTCGGGAGAGCGGCAACGCCGCCAGGGCCTGGGCCGAGGTGGAGCTGAAGGTCCCCTCCCAGGCCACGCTCTCGCTACGGACGGGAGACGGCCGCATCACCACCCGCGGCCTCTCGGGCGCGCTGACGCTGATCACCTCCGAGGGCAGCATCCAGGTGGATGGTGACTCGCACTACCTGCGGGCGGAGACCCGAAGCGGCAGGATCTCCCTGAGCTCGGGCCGGGCGGCACAGGTAGAGGCGCGTACCACCAACGGGGAGATCCTCTACACGGGAGCCCTGGCCGGCGAGCAGCACGTCTTCGAGACCACCAGCGGCAACGTCACCCTCTCCCTGCCGCCCGACAGCGCCTTCCGGCTGGAGGCGAGCACCTCCACGGGCCGGGTGGATGTGGGCTTCCCCCTCGTCGCCGAGAATCAGGGGCTGGAGCACGTAAGAGGCACCGTGGGACACGCGCCCGAGGCCGACATCACCATCCGTGTGACGAACGGCAACATCGCCGTGAGACCGGACGAGAACCCCTCACCGCCTTCGAATGACGACGATGACGATGAGGATGACGACATGAGCATCGAGGATCGGAAGGGCCCCGGTTCCAGAATCCCGGAGCCCGCCGAGAAGGAAGTACCCCTCGGCGTCAGTCCTTGACGGGAGTGGCCTTGAGGGCGGCCTTGCCCTCCTTCACGTACACCTGGAAGCGCACCGTCTTGCAGGCGTACTTCTGAACGAGCTGCTCCTTGTTCTTGCGCAGCTTGGCCACGAACTTCTCGTAGGTCAGCCCTTCGTTGGCCTCACCGCACTTCTCGCGGGTGGCCACGAACTCGCGGAACACGTCCTGGAAGTGCTGCTCCTCCGGGGACACCGCGCTGTTGCCCCTGGGTGCTGGCGCCGGCACCGCCGTGCCCATGAGGGGCGTTGCCACCGCGGAGGCGGCATGGCCCCCGGGCTGCGCGACCGGATGGGCGGGCGGCGCGAGAGGCACCGGCGTCTCGACCGTGGCGGGACGGGCCGCCGCCTGGAGCAGCTCCCGCGGAATGGCCGCCACTCGGGTCGCCTCGGCCGGCGAGTCCTCGTAGTCCGAGTAGGGCAACCCCGCCTGGGCGGCCGCCGCCCCGAACGGATCCGCCGCCTGCTGCATCGAATAGGCCGCCGTCGGATGGTCCTCGAAGGCGTACGCGCCACGTCGAGGCGCCGCGGGGGCCACATCCTGTTGCGGCGCCGGAGCGGGAGGAGGCGCCTGGAAGGGATCGGCTTCCGGAGCCGG
>QKJM01000605.1 GCA_003249315.1 Archangium sp. | reverse complement strand
CCCACTCCAGGCCGCCGCCCAGGCAGGCGCCATGGATGGCCGCCACCACCGGCTTGGAGAAGACCTCCAGCCGATCGAACCCCTGCTGTCCCTTCCGGGAGGCCTCGGTGGCCTCCGCCGCCGTCCTGAGGGTCTGGAGGAAGTCGATCTTCGCACCGGCCACGAAGTTGTCCTTCTTGCCGGAGATGAAGACGACGGCGTGGATGTTGGGATCCCTCTCCGCGCGCGCCAGCAGCGAGGTGAACACCTCACCCGTCTCCGGGGAGAGCGTGTTCACCGACTCGCCCGGCAGATCGAAGGTGAGGACGGCGACGTTGTCCTCGACCTGGAAGGAGAAGCCCTGCTTCGCCTCGAGTTCCTGAGCCATCATCGCAGCCATCACGCACGCTCCAGGACCACCGCGGCCCCCAGACCGCCAGCGGCGCAGACGGTGCATAGCACCGTGTTCTTGTTCTGACGCTTCAGCGCATGCAGCGCCTGGGTGACCATGCGCGCCCCGGTGGCCCCGAAGGGGTGGCCGAGGGAGATGGAGCCACCGGCCAGGTTGAGCCGATCCCGGTCCACCTCGCCCACCGGCGCGCTCCAGCCGGCCTTGCGGGCGAACTCCGGAGAGGCCAGCGCCTGGATGTTGCTGGCCACCTGGGCGGCGAAGGCCTCGTGCATCTCCACCAGATCGATGTCGGAGAGCTGCATCCCCGCGCGCCGCAGGGCGATGGGCGCCGCGTAGGCCGGGCCCTGGAGGAGCTGATCTCCCGGATCCGTCGCCGCGTAGGCGTGGGCCCGCAGGAAGCCGAGCGGCTCCAGGCCGAGCTCGCGGGCCTTCTCCTCGCTCATCAGCAGCAGCGCGGCGGCGCCGTCGGTGAGCGGCGAGGCATTGCCCGCGGTGACGGTGCCGTACTTGCGATCGAACACCGGCTTGAGCTGGCCGAGCGCCTCCAGGCTGGAGTCCTCGCGGACGATGTTGTCCTTCACCGACACCTTCTCGTACTTCGGCGGCACCACCACGTGCATCACCTGCTCGTCGAAGAAGCCCTCCCTCCAGGCGCGCGCGGCGTTCTGGTGCGAGGCGAAGGCGATGCGATCCTGCTCCGCGCGGGAGATGCCGTTCTCCTTGGCCATCTTCTCCGCGCTCTCGCCCATGGTCATGCCGGTGGAGTACTCGGCGATGGCGGGCGGCACCGGGAGGAAATCCTTCGGCTTGAGGCGCTGGAAGGCCTTGAGCTTGTCCGGGAGGGTGCGGGCCTTGGAGGCCGCCACCAGCGCCTGGGCCAGCGGGCGGCTGGTGAAGATGGGAGCGTCCGACATGGACTCGGTGCCTCCCGCGATGGCCACGTCCGCCTCCCCCACCGCGATGGCGTTGGCCGCGGTGGTCATCGCCTGGATGGAGGTGGCGCAGGCACGCGCCACGGTGAAGGCCTCGATCTTCTTCGGAAGCCCCGCGGCCAGCACCACCTCTCGCGCGATGGACGGCGCGGTGAGGGTGGGGATGACCTGGCCGAACACCACCTGGTCGATCTCCCGCGGATCGATCTCCGCGCGCTGCACCAGCTCCTGGACCACCATGCGGCCCAGGTCCAACGCGGTGAGCCTCGCGAAGTCGGAGCCCGCCTTCACGAAGGGCGTCCGCAACCCCCGGACGATGGCCACCCGACGGTGACCGCTACGCTTCTCGCGTGACATGTGTGCCTCACCCTCCTGCATCGAGTGAGGCGCATCTAATGAGGGGTGCCGCGTCGCGTCAACGAAGATTGACTCTTCAGTCAACGCCGGGCGACGCCCCAGGAAAGACGGGCCTCCAGCCTGTCATCCGGATGACAGTCGGGGGAGGAGGAGGCCGCTCAGGCGCCCGCGCGCCGCAGCTCGGCGCCGTGCTTGTGGACGGCCTCCACGAGGAACTTCGCGGCCTCCGGGTCGGTGGGCGGGAGGATGCCGTGGCCAAGGTTGAAGATGTGGCCGGTAGGGCCGGCGCGGCGGAGGATGTCCCGCACCTGGGCGTCGAGTTCCTCGCGCGGCAGGAAGAGGTGCAGCGGATCCAGGTTGCCCTGCACCGCCACGTCGTCGCCGAGGACACGCCGGGCCTCGTCGAGGGGCATCTTCCAGTCCACACCGATGACGTCCGCGCCGGTGCTCTTGAGCAGGGACAGGTGGTTGGAGAGGTTGACGCCGAAGACGATGACCGGCACGCCCGTGGCCTGCAGCTCCTTCACCATGCGGCGGAGGTGCGGGATGCAGAAGCGCTCGTAGTCATAGGGGGAGAGCTCGCCGCCCCAGGAGTCGAAGATCTGGACGATGCTCGCCCCGGCCTCCACCTGCATCTTCAGGTAGGGGATGAGGGTGTCGGTAAGCTTCTGGAAGAGCACGTGGGCGAGCTTCGGCTGCTCGAAGAGGAACCGCTTGATGAGGATGTAGCTCTTGGAGCCGCCGCCCTCGACCATGTAGGCGGCCAGGGTGAAGGGGGCACCGGAGAAGCCGATGACGGGCACCGAGTCATTGAGGGCCTTGCGGGTGCGACGAATGGCCTCGGCGACGAAGCCGGTGCCCTCGACGGGGTCCGGCACGGCGAGCTTGTCGATGTCGGCGGCGGTGCGGACGGGGTTGGGGAAGTGGGGACCCCGATCACCGAGCTCCAGTTCGATCCCCATGGCCTCCACGGGGATGAGGATGTCCGAGAAGATGATGGCGGCATCCACCCCCAGCCGGGTGACGGGCTGCACCGTCACCTCGGCGGCCAGATCCGGGTTCTTGCAGAGGTCCAGGAAGCCGATGGTGCCGCGGATGGCGCGGTACTCGGGCAGGTAGCGACCGGCTTGGCGCATGAGCCACACGGGGGTGGTATCGGTGGGCTGACGGCGCGCGGCGCGAAGAAGACGATCGTTCAAGGGGTGGGCTCCATGTCTGCTCCCCCTGGGGAGAGGGGGGGGTGAGGGTCCACTGGAGGCGGCACCGGGTCAACGGTGTTCCTCGCCAGGACCGGGGGAGGGGAAATATCCGGGTCCTCATGAACGTATGCTTGACAGTGGGGAGCGGCACCTATAGAAGCCCGCCTCGTCGCAACGCGGTGGCGCAAGGGGGCGGATAGCTCAGCGGTAGAGCGTCGCCCTTACAAGGCGAGGGTCACAGGTTCAATCCCTGTTCCGCCCAAGCAGCCGTAGCGAACATGTAGTGTGATGGGGAGTTAGTTCAGTTGGTCAGAACGCCGGCCTGTCACGCCGGAGGCCACGGGTTCAAGTCCCGTACTCCTCGCCAATAGAAGGGCCCGGAATCGCGAGTCGGTTCCGGGCTCTTCGCCTTTTCATACCCGCCTACGTCCGCCCACGGCTCCGGGCGCAGCTACAACACCTCCCGCGCCTCGGGCAGGAGGATGACGGGCATCCGCTCATGGATGGATGCCATCAGTCGGGTGAGGCCGACTGGCCGCTCCGCGTCCTCAGGTTGACAGGGGCCACGAAGCGGCTCCGACCCAGACTGCCCTCCCCTACTGGAAGCGCTTTCTCAACCAGGCCTTCGACTTCTCGATGTCGCTCTGGAGGATACCGAAGTGATCCTGGGCGGAGTACACGGTGTACTCATCGATGATCGCCCCCTTGCCAACGAGCTGCTCCTTGAGCATGAGCGTCTGAAGGGGGTTGACGCGCTCATCCTCGAGTCCCTGGACGATTCTCACCGGCACCTCGATGGTGAGATTTCCGGGATGCATCTTGAAGAGCTGCGCCCTGAGCGGAAGCAGATTGGCGTCCTCGAGGAGAATCTTGTTGGGCGCGATACCGCCCCAGGAGTCCGTCCTGCTGAGCTCCACCCGGCACTTCGTCTCGACCTCCGGGAACAGCTTCAGGGCCTCATCGGAGAGGACGTCGGCCGCCTGGATCTCCGGATCGCCGGCGATGGCTCCGGTGAGGAACAGCGCAGTGAAGGCGGCGCCCTCGGAGGGCACGTCCCCCATGGTGCCAGCCTCGAACAAGATGCCCATGAACGAGGCTGGCGCGAGTGCGGTCACCCCACGAAGGTCCAGCTCGTCTCCCCGGTTCTTCGCCTCGGCCGCGGCGGACAGCGCGGCTTGACCGCCCTGGGAGTGGCCGACGATCGCCACCTTCTTCGAGATTTCTGGATGAAGCTCGCGCGCGGCGAGCAGGATGTCGAGGATGCCCCGTGCCTCGGACAGGCCGACCAGATAGGGATGCGGTCCCTTCGTCCCGAGCCCCTCGTAGTCGGTCATCACGACGGCCCAGCCCTCGTCCAGATAGGCATCGAGCAGCTTGTGGGGAGCCTGATTGAACTTGTAGGCCGGAGAGCGGGTGTTGTCACGAGAGGGCGCGCACTTGTCGGCGCTGCCCAGGGTGCCATGGGCCCACGTGATGACCGGCCAGCCTCCTTCGGGCGCCGGCTTCTTGGGGAGCGCGATGATGCCCGAAACCGCGATGGGCTTTCCATCGACAGACGTCGAGCGGTAGAGCACCAACTCATTGCTTGCCGCGGACTTCAGCGCGGCAACCCCCGAGAGCGCGCGTGACCAGATGACGGTGCCGGGGGTACCCGGAAGCATCGAATCCGGCGGCTCATAGAAACCGAGACCCGGGGGTGGGGTGGTCTGCCGGGGGGTTTCGGCAAAACCGGGGGATGGGAGGGTGATGACCGCGGAGAGCGCCAGGGCGGCCAGACGAAGTAATGACATGCCGTGCTCCTTGAATGAGAACGGCCCCATAGCATGAATCGAAACATGAGCCTGCCCCAGCAGTCCACGTGAGCGGCTTGTCGATAATGACCATGCGATTGATCGATCCCGAAGTCGTGTTCGAGGTGCATTGCCACGCATGAACGCGCGACGGCTGCCCGGCACTACAACTGGAGGGACAGAGAACCCTGGGCACGGCCCGGAACGGGAAGAATCCCCTTCGGGCTCCGTCCATGCTCGCGGACTCCTCGCTCCCTTTAGAATCCTTTGACACCTTGCCGGAGGGTCTCCAGTGGGCTGGGGCCCGCAGCGTCCAGCAGGCCGATGGCCGCGTCCTTCGCCGCCGGGGAAAAATGCACTTCCCGCCCGACTGAGCACGCCTCGCCCGCACCGTGACAGGTGCGGGGACGAAGCCTTCTCCTCGGTTCTTATCCCGCCAGGAAGAGGAGATTTTCCGAAGCAAACTGCACAGTGAAGGAGTGCCGGACTGCTTCACCCTCCCGTGGTTGGATACGGATGGGACCTGGGGCGTCATCGTCTCTGGGGTGGCCTTCCCGTAGACTCGAACCCACCTCGATCTGGAGGGCGTCTCATGGATCCTCGTCTTCTGGTGGTTGCTGTCTTGTTCTTGGCGCTGTCCACGGCGTGTAGCACCACGCGCGTGGTACGCCTTGACATGGGACAGGGCCAGCCCATCATCCACCTCCCTCGCACGGACGATGCCAGGCCGGTGGAGTTGGAGGAGGAGGAGTTCACGCATGCCATCGTGCAGGAGGCCAGGCAGTGGAGGCCCCCGGTCAACCCCGAGAAAGCCGCGCGGGAGCTGTTCGAGGTCCCCCCACGCAGTGGCTGGTACGGGTACACCCAGCGCCAAGGTGTTTTTCCCGTGGAGGGGCAGCCCCCGCTTCGCAGTGGGCCGAGGTGGATGCGCGCGTGACCCAGGAGTACCTGCGGTTCTGCGAGACCATCGGGAAGCCTGGGGATTGCCGGAAGGTGCTGATGAACAGCCCTGTGCTCACCGGGGACGGTCGTTACGCCCTCGGCATGTCCTTCGCCCTCGAAGAAGTCATCCCCGAGATGATGGAGGCCTTCAAGGACATGGCCGACCCAGAGGCGCTCAAGGCATCGCTCTACTGGACGATGACGATCTACGCCGCGATGTGGCTGGCGCCCGAGCCGGCGATCTCCAAGGGGTTGGCGACGGTCGTGACAGCCAGCTTCGTCTGCTACATCGGGGTGGACACGTTCTGGACGCTGATACAGGGCTGGAGGCGGATGGTGGAGGAACTGGACCACGCAACCTCGTTCGCGGCGATCCGCGAGGCCGGGAAGAAGTACGGCAAGGTGATGGGGAAGAATGCGGCGCGGGCATTCGCCCTCCTGCTCACGGCCGCCATCGGCCAGACAGCCGCGAGCTTCTCGGCCAAGGTGCCGATGCTGCCCGGCTCGGCTCAGGCGTCAGCGGCGGGCGCGTCGCGGGTGGGAATCCAACTGGCTGAGGTGGCACAGGTGGAAGCCGTGGCCGTGAGCGCTGATGCGGTCACCATCGCCCTGGCCCCCAACGCGGTTGCCGCGACGGCCCAGGGCGTGACCGGGGCGGCTTCCAGGCCGGTGGATGCAGAGGGGCCCGAGCACCACATCGCCTCTGACAAGTTCAGCACGTCCACCAACAACGGGGGGCCATGGACGCCCAGGTATCAGGAACTCTTCGACAAGGCGGGCATGTCACTGGACGATGCAGCCAACAAGGTTCGTGTTCCGAGCCACAAGGGGCCTCACCCGCAGGAGTACCACGAAGAGGTCTTCCGGCGCCTGAGGGATGCGACGCTGGAGTGCCGTAGCATCCAGCAGTGCCGGGCGGCACTGACGAGCGAACTCCAACGACTGGGACGACTGATCTCCACCCCGGGTACACGGCTCAACAAGCTGGTGACCCGGAGCCCATGACTCAAGGAGCCGACGATGGCGAAGCGGTACTTCGACCTATCCGATGACATTCACGTTGCCGGCCGATGGTATCTGGGCACGCCCATTGATGCGGCAGGACAGGATCATGGGTCGTGGCTGTTCACGCGGGGGGAACCCGCTCAGGTCAAGGGCCGGCTGCGAGTCCCCCTCTATCGCCCTGGCAAGCCGCTCGACTTTTCGCTCGCAGATGCTGGGGCCATTCCTGTTGTCCACGTCAAGGTCGCTTCGCTTTTGAAGGAGCTGGCTCCTGGGGATGTCCAACTCTTCCCTGTCGAGATCAACGGACAGCCAGATCAGTTCTGCCTCGTGAACGTCACCCGCCTCGTGAGGTGCATCGACGATGAGGCGTCCGAAGAGGTGGAGTATTGGATGCCAGAGGATGGGCGTCCGGAGAAAACCGGCAAGTACCGAGCGGTGGCCGGCATGCGCATTGATCCCTCCAAGGTCGGTGATGCCAAGGTGTTCCGGCCCTGGGGATGGACGGTGGCCCTCATCGTCGCGGAGGAGATCAAGGAGGCCCTGGAGCGCATCAGGGCTACGGGGACGAAGTTCAAGGAGGTGTAGCTCGTCGATGTGTCCGTCTGCGGCTCCTCACTCCCTAGAGGGGCTTCATGGCACTCGGTGGGGCCAAAGCAGGGGCTGCTGGGGAAGCATTGCTGGGAGGGACCACATCCTGGATACCCCTCTTTCAAGGCTTCTCTGGACGCCCCCTCTACCGCGTTGAGTCGCCCAGCCCCGTTGGCCACCGGGCGGACCGGCGCAGATCGAGTCCTCTGACACCTTCTCAGCTCCCGTACTCCTCGCCAATAGAAGGGCCCGGAATCGCAAGTCGGTTCCGGGCCCTTCGCCTTTTCCTACCCATCTGCCTTCTCCTCTACTGGGCAAGCCCACGCCGACAGGGACCGCCCGAGCTCACACCGGCTCACGCCTCACTCCATCTCCACGAGGAGGGAGGCCATGCCAACCAGCAAGGGTTCTCAGAACACCGAATTCACTCTGGACGTGCTCGGGCGGTACATCTGCAACGGACTCGATGAAGCCCTGGCCAGCACGCGCCAGGACGGTCAGCGGCCGGATGGCAGCCCACAGAACGATGCTCGCCCCTTCGACATCATCATCATCGGAGGCGGCAGCTTCGGCCCGGTGCTCGCACAGCACCTCTTCCAGAGCGACACGACTCACAGCCACCGCATCCTCGTGCTGGAGGCGGGCTCCTTCCTCCTCACCGAGCATGTCCAGAACCTGCCCATGCTCGGTCTCCACCCGCCCGGCCCCACCGAAGTGGATCCGGGTGTCCCTCGAGCCGAGGTGTGGGGCCTGCCCTGGCGCTCCAACGTGCGACTCGGCTTCCCCGGGCTCGCCTACTGTGTCGGGGGCCGCTCGGTGTTCTTCGGCGGCTGGTCTCCGCGACTGCTCGACACTCCCACCGACACCGAAATGCCACGTTCCCGGTGGCCGGACGCCGTCGTGGATGTCCTGAACACCCGATACTTCGATGAGGCCTCCCGCGTCATCGGCACCGACGTCACCAACGACTTCATCGACGGACCGATGCACCGCGCCCTGCGCCGGCAGCTCCTTGAAGGTCTACAGGCGGGACGCGTACCAGCCGCCATTCCCCTGACGGAGCTCCCGCAATCCACCCCGGTGCCTCCGGGAACCCCCGCCGGCATCGCGCAGGAACTGAAGCTGGAAGCTCCACTGGCCGTCCAGGGCCGCACCGACCCGGGCCTGTTCGCGTTCAACAAGTTCAGCTCCGTCCCCCTGCTCGTCAAAGCCACCCGTCTCGCCTCCTTCGAGTCGCAGACCGGCCTGAGCTTCCCGGACGACGTAAAGAAGCGCCTGATGATCGTCCCACGCTGCCGGGTGGTGCGGCTCGACACCTCGGTGAGCAATGGGATGGGCCAGGTCACCACGGTGCAGACAGTGCAGGGCCCGGTGCCGGTACCGGAGAACGGGAAGGTGTTCATCGCACTGGGCACCATCGAGAGCACCCGGCTGGCGCTGCTCTCGTTTCAGGGCATCAACCACTACGACCGCATCGGCCAGAACCTGATGGCTCACCTGCGCTCGAACCTCACCATCCGCATCCCGAGGTGCGCTCTGGAGGGACTGGACCCGGCGGTGAAGGCGCTCCAGGCCTCCGCCCTGTTCGTGAAGGGGCGCGCGACCGTGAAGGGAATGGTCCGCCACTTCCATCTCCAGCTCACCGCCGCCGGCCTCGACCGGCCGAGCACCGACTCCGAGGCCGAGCTGTTCAAGAAGATTCCGGACCTCGAGACCCTCGACGCCCTGCGGCGGGCGAACGACAACGCCATCGTCATCACCCTGCGCGGCATTGGCGAGATGGAGCCGATGAACCCGGAGAGCGGCATCTCCCTGGCCCTGGACCAGCCGGTGGACGAAGTGGGGGTAGCTCGAGCTGACGTCCGGCTCAACCCGAGCGAGCGAGACAGCCTCCTCTGGGACGAGATGGACAAGGCCTCGGACGACGTGGCGCGGGTGTTCGCCAACGGCCATGACTTCGAGGTGCTCACTTCGACGGGCTTCGTGAAGGTGTCCTCGGGAGCGGACCTGCGCGCGGTCGTACCCTACACGGACATGACCCAGGGCGGCAGGCGCGATGGCCTGGGCACCACCCACCACGAGGCGGGACCACTCTGGCTGGGGACCGACCCGAGCACCTCGGTAACGAACCCGGACTGCCGCTTCCACTTCGTGTCCAACGCCTACGTCGCCGGGCCGGCACTGTTCCCCACCCTCGGCTCGCCCAATCCGATGCTCACCGGGGTGGCGCTGACGCAGAGGCTGGGAGACCACCTCCTGGCTCAGTCGACGATGGCCGGTGCGGATCCCGGGTTCACGCTGCTGTTCGACGGCATGAACACGAACAAGTGGCGCATGTCCACCATCCGCAACCAGCCACCCGAGCGAAGCAACCCGGGTGCCTTCGTGGTGGTGGACGGCTCGCTGGAGTCGGTGCCCGGCAATGACCTGGGCCTGTTCTGGTTCACCGAGCCCACGCCGCCCGATTTCATCCTCAAGGTCGAGTGGCTGCGCTGGCGGGAGGACGACAACTCGGGGGTGTTCCTCCGATTCCCGGATCCCAACAGCAAGGGCTACAACAACACGGCCTTCGTCGGCGTGGACTTCGGGTTCGAGGTGCAGATCGACCAACTGGCCCGGAATGACGGAGCACCCATCCACAAGACAGGTGCCATCTACGACTTCGCCGGGCCGGTAAACCCAGACGCCCTGCCAGTCAACCCACCGGGCCAGTGGAACGAATACGAGATCCATGCCGTGGGCCAGCGGTACACGGTGTTCCTCAACGGCCAGAAGCTCACCGAGTACGAGAACCCGGATCCCACCCGGGGGCTCGCGAGCACGCCCACCGCGCCGAGCTTCATCGGCCTGCAGGCGCACACCGGGCGGGTGGCGTTCCGGCGAATCCAGCTCAAGGCCCTCTAGCGCCATGCGAGTGCTCCATCTGACCCCCGAATATCCACCCGTCATCTGGGGCGGCCTTGGGACCGCGGTGGGAGGGCTCGCGACCGCTTCGGCCCGCGCGGGGCTCTCCACCGGCGTCCTCCTGGTGGGTGGAGTGCTGGCGGTGGGCGGCTCGTACGCGCCTCCATGGCAGCCGGCCACCCTGGCGCACAACTCCATCGACCAGCCGATCATCGACGCGGCGGGGGTGCGCTTCTTCCACGTCTCGCCGTTCGAGGCGATCCACGCCGGCATCGAGCTGGTGCGACGCTGGAAGCCGGACGTGTTGCACCTTCACACCGCCTGGCTCTGGCCGGTGGCTCGCGCCATCCACGAGCAGACCCATACGCCACTGGTGTTCACGGTGCATTCGCTCGATCGCGCCGAGTATGAGATTGGCAAGCTGTATACGCAGTGGCAGCAACAGGAGGAGGTGATCTCCTCTGCGGACCGCGTCATCGCGCTCTCTCGCAGTGAGGAGAGCCTCATCGCCCAGGTCTGCCCCCAGGCGCGCGAGCGGATTCGCATCGTGGGCAACGGCATCGACGAGGTGCCGGCCCCCCAGCGCAACGAGAGAGACCATTGCGGGGGCGCGCTGGTGCTGTACACGGGCCGCTTCGTGGAGCGGAAGGGCATCCGCGAATTGCTGGCGGCCATCCCCAAGGTGCTGGACGAGGAACCCTCGACCCGTTTCGTGTTGGTGGGCGGCTACGGGGGCGGCGCGGAGATCGAGCGGAGCTGGCTGGCGGGGTCACTCGAGCCGTACCGGAGCCAGGTACACTTCACGGGCTGGCTACCGCCGGCCCAGGTCACCGAGTGGTACCAGGTGGCGGACATCCTGGTGGTACCGAGCTGGTACGAGCCGTTCGGAATGGTGATTCTCGAGGGGATGATCCACGGGCTACCCATCGCCTCGACGGCGGTGGGCGGTCCGGCGGAGATCCTGGAGCACGACCGAACGGGGCTGCTCTTCCCTCCGAAGGACGCGGAGGGGCTGGCGAGGTCGGTGCTCCAACTGGTGAAGTCACCGGAATTGCGCGAGCGGCTCGGCCTGTCCGCCGCCCGCGAGGTGCGTGCGCGGTGGCTGTGGTGCCACATGGTGGAGCGGATGCGGACCGTGTACGAGGAGGCGGCGGAGAGGGCCGCGGAGTGAGGGCCGACCTCAGTAGGAGGTGTCCGTCGGGTTCAGACCGCCCCCCATCATGTCGGGTTCACCTGTACGGCCCGCACCGCATACGAGCGCGCAGCTTCTCCGAGG
>QKJM01000113.1:1022-4056 GCA_003249315.1 Archangium sp. | reverse complement strand
AGCGCCCCCGCTCCTCCACCTTCACGCCCCGCCCCGCCACCGGCGCATCGAACAGCAGCACCGTGCTCTCCCCCCGCCTTACCCGCACCCGGGGCACCTCGCCCGCCCCCAGCTCCGAGAGCACCACGCGCCGCTCCCGCGCCGGCCCGGCCTCCGCCACGGCGCTCCACAGGGACAGGGCCGCCAGCACGGCCCACGATGGGGGAACTCGGAACATGACCTTCAGCGTCACCGAGCCTAGCAGAACTGGAGAGAATGGGAAGGTCACCCGAAGATGTGGGGCCAGGTGGCGCACAGGTCGAGGACGCGCGGGTATATCTCGAGGAAGTAGTGCAGACCGCTGATTCCGTCCTGGTAGGACTGGAGCGCCCAACCCTCCGCTTTGCGCTCCACCTCCAGCCTGATTGAAGAGAGGTGGGCTACATCCTGGCCCTAACCGCGACATGACTCCTCAGGAACTTCTCCACCCCCCTCGGGTGACGGACAATTGCCGACCCACGCCCTGAGTCCACCCCGAGGGCCACCAGGAGCTGCTCATGCCTCCACGCACTGCCATAGCCCTCTTCCTATCGCTATGGTTGCCTCTCTCCGCACAGGCCGCAGGAGCGCAGGAACCCATCAAGGTCAGCGCGTACCATGATTCGCACGGACACTCGGGAGTCTTGTTCACCCTCCCGCACCTCCCGCTCGATCGCAATTCGTTGCGAATCCCTCGAGGAGACGTGCAGGCGATTCTCGCTGCATTCGAGAAAGAGTACGGCAAGCAGGCGCCACTTCCGCCCATCGCCTTCGTGGGACCACCTCGGGTGGCGGGAGCAGGGAAGCATGTCCCCGTGGAGGTGCCACCAGAATGGCAGCTCCGGCTTCGCATGGACTTCGAGCAACTCTATGGAACAAGTCAAACGGGCCTGCTGCCTCCGGACTTCATGAACAGCCCCTTCATCCAAGCACTGCGGCTGTCCCCACAGTACATGGTGGAGGGGGTTCGTGAGAGTGCCGCCGAGCTCTTCACCTCACCAACCTTCATTGCCTCCATGGGCCTGTCGATGATCTTGTATATGGCCGCGCTGGTGGCACCGGAGCCTTTCTTGTCGAAAGGCACGGTGGCGGCCATCACCTTCTACCTCATGTGGGTCTATGGAGCCACGGAAGTCCTGAACGTGGCGAGGGCGGTGGTAAGGCTCTATGAGGAAGCCCAGGCGGCTCGTACGCTGGCAGAGCTGGAGGAGGCCGCCCGGTATTTCGGCATGAGGATAGGAGGCGTGGCACTGAGAGTTGGAGTGGTGGCCGCGATGGGGCGGCTCGCGGGGAAACTGCCCGAGGTGCCCAAGGCGCCAGGAGGAGGTGGGTTGTGGACGCGGCTGGGTACACCCCGTGCTGCCCTGGCATGCACTGTCACACTCGAGGGAACCCCCGTCGTACAGACAACCGCCACCGGAGCCTCCGTGGTGGTGGGCGAGACCGCAAGAGCGGAGGCTTCCGTCGCCAACGGGACCATACTCTTCATGGGGGCACTGCTTGGCACGGAGGCTTCTGCTACCAAGGCCGCGATCAACGCCGCCCGGATGACAGGAGGCTGTCGGGCAGATAACAGCAGGGGTGACTCTCCAGAGCACCACATCGCCACCAACAAGAACGGCACCGCGGAAGTCAGAGGCGGCCCCTGGACCCCCCAATTCGAGGCGCTGTTCAAGCGGGCCGACATGGACCTCAACCATCCCGCGAACAGAATCTTCGTGTTCGGCCACAAGGGGCCTCACCCCGAAGAATATCATCTGCGCGTCTACCGGCGACTACGCGATGCATTGACAACCTGTGCCATGCCCCAGGAGTGCAGACCACGCTTGATTGATGCGCTCGATGAGCTTGCGGATGACATCTGCAAGTCCGGCTCAAGACTCAACAAGCTCGTTACAAAACAACCATGACAACGACAGGAAGATACTACGAACTGGTTGGCGACATGTACGCCCCCGGTCGGTGGTACCTCGAGAGCCCTTTGGATGCCGAGGGCAACCGCACCGTGCCTCGCGAGTTCCTCCGGGAGGGGCCTCTCTCCATCGACAGCGAGCCCGTCCTGCCCGTGTACCAGCCGGGGCATGCGCTGGATTACACCGAGACCGAGATCGGTCTCATCGTCGCCAGCCAGCGACTCATCGCCTTGTTCGAACGGCTTGGACTCCAAGATGAGTTGCAGTTCATCCCAGCGCATGTGGAGGGCCAGTCCGAACCCTATTTCATCGTCCACACACTCCGCACCATCCGCTGTATCGACGAAGCCCGGTGTGAAGAAATCAAGTTCTGGGAACCCAGACACGGCGTCCCAGAAAAAGTGGGACACTACCGCGATGTCGGAGGATTGAAGATCGACACGGCCGCCGTGCAGGGGGCCGACATCTTCCGCCCCTGGGGTTGGAAAGTGGCGCTGATTGTCTCCGAGCGGGTCAAACGCGCCATGGAGGAGGAAGGCATCACCGGAGCCAGGTTCATCGAGGTATAGGAGGCCGTGGCTCAGGCCACCACGGACACGGAGTCCAACCATGGCTCACCGGCGCGGCAACACGGTCAAGCCACCCGGTGCCTCTCGGCCTCCCGGTAGAGCTGTGCCTCCGTGTGCAGCAGCGCCACCAGTCTCTCGGCCAACCAGCCGCCACGAAGCGAGCCGCCTCCCTCCGTGCCCGAATGTGCCCCACCAGCTCTTCCAGCGCTTCCCCTCCCAGCCGCGCCGTCACCTGCCCCACTACCCGCGCCAGCTCCTCGTGCAGCTCGGGCAGTCGCACCCGCCGCATGCCTCCCCATCCCCCCGCCTCTCGGGCCTGGGTGAGCAGGCACATGCTCCTTCCTCCCGCGTACAGCCCCACCACCAGCCTCGGCATGTCCACACGCTGCCACAGCGCCACGAATTCCGCCCCACGCGGCCTCCTCCAACTCCTCGAGGACGACGAGGAGCACCCGCGTCTCCAGCGGCGGCTGGCCCACCACCTCCCGCCGCTCGGGGTAGCCCCCTCCACTTCCCTCTGGCCACGCCCCTCCC
>QKJM01000113.1:0-950 GCA_003249315.1 Archangium sp. | reverse complement strand
CCCTCTTTCGTTCCCCTCGCGCTGGGGATACAACTGCGAAAGTCATGTCCACACTACCTACATTGAAAGTACCCTGCCCACCCGTTCGGATTTCACAAGGGTGATGGCTCCACTTCACCCCAGGCACGCGCCCGCCTCCTCTCCACCACCGGGCCGAAGGAAAGAGCGCTGAATCGCACCGCTTGCCGGGTATACCGCTCTCGCGTCCGCCCCCTCCATGACCGCCGAGCTGCACATCATCGCCAGTTGCACCAACCGGAAGCATTCCCCCATCCCTCCGGAGTTGCGCCTGCGCGCGGTTCCGGAGCCGCGGTTGGAAGACCGGGTCCGGCGCTGGTGGAGTCGACTGGAGACCCACCCCCATGAGCCCCTGCCCGCCCAGGAGCTGTACGCGGGCGACCACTGGCGCGTCATCCTGGAGCTGCCCGCCCTGGCCGCTCGCGCCGGGCTCTCCGCCCGGCTGTGGGTGGCCTCCGCCGGCTATGGACTCATCCCCGCTCACGCGCCCGTGCGCCCCTACTCGGCGACCTTCGCCAGGGGCCATGCGGATTCCATCTTCCCGCGGGCCGAGACCCGGCGGGACGCCGAAACGCGACGCCACTGGTGGGCGGCCCTCGCCCGGCAGCCGGGCCCCTCCGAGGGAGCGCCCCGCCTCCTCCACCAGCTCGCGCGCACAGCCCCCCACGCCCTCATGCTGGTGGTGGCCTCGCCCACCTATGTGGATGCACTCGAGGAGGACCTGGTGCTCGCCGCCTCCGCCCTCCGCCGCCCGGAGCAGCTCCTCATCCTCTCCACCCCCTCTCCCCTCTCCCGCGGTCGCCTGGCCACACACTGGGTCCCCTCGAACGCCCACCTCCAGTCCCTCCTGGGAGGGGGGCGCCATGCCCTCCACGCACGCCTGGCACGCCACCTGCTTTCACGAATCCCGGAGGGTGCTGGCCCGGTTTTGG